>JAQVSW010000081.1 GCA_028700345.1 Candidatus Shapirobacteria bacterium
GCTGGGATTGCCAATCATTTTCTTCGCCTTCTTGATTTTAAGTATGCCCAGAATGTTGATCAGTATATTGCCAATTCCGCCACTACCGCCGCCCGCATCCAAAAATTTTACCGCCGCGATTCAATAATTATCAACCCGCCAATTGATTTGCCAAAAAATAATACACAGTCTAATTTTTTGAGCCCGGAGCGAACGCGAGGCAAAGCCGAGCCCGTAGGTAGCGAGGACTCCAAAAAATTTGACAAGTATTATTTAACGGGAGGTCGTTTGGCTCGAGCCAAGCGCTACGACATTGCCATTGAGGCTTGCAATCAATTAAAAGCCCCTCTAAAAGTTTTTGGTCGTGATTTTGCTGGTTTTGGCGACGAGCTAAAAAGTATGGCCGGTCCCACCATAGAATTTTTAGGAGAAGTTACTCAGGAACAAAAAGCTAAGCTTTTTTCGCAGGCCTCCGCCTATCTTTTTTGTTCCGACAATGAAGATTTTGGTATGGTTTCTGTCGAGGCTCAAAGCTACGGCTGTCCTGTCGTTGGTTACAAAAGTGGTGGAATAATGGAAACGGTTATTGACGGTAAAACAGGCATTTTATTTGATAATTTGACCCCAGACTCCTGCGCCAAGGCAATAGGTAAAGTAGGGGCTTTGCTAGCCAAAGCCCAAACAAGAAATAACTGTATTCAAAACTCTCAAAAATTTTCCACTGCCACTTTTACCCAAAAAATCAAATCTCTCGTTTCTACTACTCATCTATTCGACTAATTATCTATTCTTTAGCCATCTTTCGACATCTATCGCCGCTCTCGCCCCTGTTCCAGCCGCAATTATTGCCTGGCGATGTCTTTCGTCGATACAGTCGCCACTTGCAAAAATTCCTTCGACTGAAGTCATTGAGGGGAGTTCTTCATTGCTTCCTACTTTAATATAACCGCTTTCTTTTAATTCAATCAAATCTTTTACAAATTCAGTTTTTGGAATTCTGCCAATAGCAATAAATAGCCCGTCTATGGGTAAAACTTTCTCTTCTCCTGTTTTAACATTTTTAATTTTTATATTTTCGAGTTTAGGCTTTAGATTTTCAGTATTTGGGTTTATTTCAACTACTACGCTCTCCCATATCATTTCAATTTTATTATTTTCCACCGTTTTTTTAGCTTCTATCGGAGTCGCTCTTAGCTCATTTCGACGATGAATCATATATACCTTGCTACAAATTTTCGACAAAAAATTAGCTTCTTCACAGGCTGCATTTCCCCCTCCCACTACTGCTACTACCTTATCTCTAAACAGCATTCCATCGCAGGTAGCACAGCCTGAAATTCCGTATCCGATGAGTTCCTTTTCTCCTGGTAGCTCTAGCCATTTTGCCGCCGCCCCCGTTGCAATAATTACCGCTTTTGTTTTCAATATTTCCCCATTATCCATTTCCACCTCAAATCTAAAATCTAGCTTCTCGTCTCTGGTTTCTATTTTTAAAACATTCCCATTCTTTATCTCCACGCCCCAATTTTTCACCTGTTCGAGCGTATCCATCATTAGCTTTACTCCACCGACTCCTCTTGGGAAGCCAGGCCAATTTTCCACAATTGTTGTTGTTGTCAGCTGTCCCCCAGGCATATTTCCCGCAATTACCACCGTTTTTAACTCCGCTCTGGCGTTATAAATTGCCGCCGTCAGCCCTCCTGGTCCCGAGCCAATAATAACTGTGTCATATATATTTTCCATATTAAATATTTTAAACTAATTATTTTTTTACCCGTCCGGAGTTTAATAACGAAGGCGGGCTGTCATATTTCTATTTTACCTTATTTTTCACCCCTCCTTGTCAAGGGAGGGGTTGGGGGTGGGTTTTAATATATAATTAATTTAATGTCCCGCGAAACTCGTAAAGTTTTTGCTTTTGTTTTAAAAATAATTTCTGACCGTAAAGGTTTGTTTTTGTGGGCCTTTGTTCGCTTTATTTCAGCTATTCTTCCCCTTATTACCATCTATCTTTACTCTCTGGTTATAAAACAACTAGAATCAAAACTATCCTTAAATACAGTAATAATTACAATAATTTTGACTCTTTTTGTTCGCCTCTTAGACAATTACCTTCGCCTTTTATCAATTTCGCGATTGGAGTACATTATCAACAATATTGGTTTTGATATTCATAATTTTTTTCTGGTTGATTTAAAGTCGGAATCCAAAGAAGAACGCTCTGCCACCATTCAAGCCATTCGAAACTTTTCCGATGCCTCTGGTGTCACTTTAAATCTTATCAAACAGCCTGGAATTGACAGTGTTGTTTCTTTTCTCTTTATCCCCGTTATTTTATTTATGGTTGATTTTCCTTCTTTTATAATCAGCTTAGCTTATATCTTGATCTATTTCTTTATTGACACCTACACTACCCAGCGTTATGCCCAGCTCAAAGATATTCAGAATTCAAAGACCGAAGCCTACTTCGCCAAGCTTCAAGAGAGCAATGATTACGATCTTGAACAAAAATCATTTACTCGTCACTTTAATCGTCTTTGTAAATGGAGTTTTACCGAATGGTCTCTACTTCAAAACTCCTCTGTTATTTTTTACTGCTTAAATTTATTGTATTTAATTTATTCCGTATACAATGGAGAAAAAAGTATTTCTGGCTTGGTTTTAGTAATGGGTTATGTCACCCAAACTCAAACTTTCTTAAATTCCTTTTCCAACATCAAGGATAGCTTTACTGATATGAACGTTGGCCTTGAGCATTTAGCCAAAAACGAAGCCATTTCCGTCATCGACCTCGATGATTTAATCTAAGGTAAAATATGCTTCATGCCAGAACTACCCGAAGTCGAAGTTGTTAAGTTGCATTTAGAGCCAAAACTACTTCAAAAAACTATCACTAAAATTGAAATTTTATCAC
>JAQVSW010000015.1 GCA_028700345.1 Candidatus Shapirobacteria bacterium
GATCGTCTTGATAAAAAGAAGTCCTAACTTTTTCCGAAAAGAGTGTAGAATTACTTTCGTGCCACCTTTTAGCCACTGTAATAAAAAATACAAAACTCTCGGTATTCTCGAACAAAAAGTTATGGATACTCTTTGGTCAAGCTCTTCACCTCTCAACTGTTCCGAGGTGCTCAAAGAGGTCAACGGTGGTCACGCTTATACCACCATCATGACTGTTCTCAAAAGAATGACTGATAAAAAGTTTCTTTCTCGATCCCTTCAAGGGAGAACCTATTATTATCAGCCCCTTGATGACAAATGCACCTTTGCCGCCTCGACACTAGATTCCCTTTTCGAAAACTTATTTTTATCTTACGGTGAACACACCATCTCTTCTTTCAAAAAAACCGCCGAGAAATTAGGTTATCCTCTTTAAATCCAGATAGTATAGAATATATTTTCTATATGAAATTATCTTTATTTTTCTTAATTCTTATCTCCAAGCTCTCATTTCTAGTTTCTCCCGTCTCTGCTCAGTGCCCTGTCTGCATTATCACCGTTGGTGGGGGGATGCTTATCGCCAAAAAACTTGGTATCGACGATTTTTTAGTTTCTATTTGGATTTCGGCTTTAAATACCGCTATTGCTTTTTGGCTCGCTCCAAAAATTAAAATTAAATTTTTTAAAAATGGGCATATTCTTGCTCTTCTGTTGCTCGCCACTACTCTTTCTTATTTTTATTTTACTGACCAAATTGGTCCCAGCAATCAAATTCTTGGATTTAATAAAATAGTTTTTGGTCAAATAATCGGTCTCATTACCATGGCCATTGCCAATCATGGTTATTTATTTGTTAAAAAGAAAAACAACAACAGGGCTCCCTTCCCTTACGCCAAAGTTGTTTTCCCTCTTGCTCTAGTTACCTTAATTACCATCTTTTTTAAACTAATTTTTAAATTGTAGGGATTTAGTACAATACTCTATGACAAAAAATCTTGATCTAGGGAAATTTATGGATAAAATCAAAAAGGCTGAGGCTGGAAATAAGCTTGATCTTTCTTCTGACGAAGATCTCTCTATTGCCATTATGAATTTAATTAGTATCGAGGAGCACCTCTTTTTTACGGCAAATAAAACTGGTAAAACCAAATATTTTGATCTTTTAAATGAAACCCGGGAAATGCGCAAGGAATTATTAAAATTAATCGTCAAAAATCCCGAAGGGGAGATTTGGTGTACCAGTAAACACCTTCTAGCCGCCTCCATGCGTCTTTTTGAAGTCGGTACCAAGGCTCAAACCAAGGGTGATAAAAAGGGCGCTTATAGCTTCTTTAAAAAGTCATATCATCTCTATAATTTATTCTGGGGTATTAATTTAGGTCTGGTCGGTGATGTAGGGGCGACGCTTGCCGTCGCCCGAAAGGGATTGGATCCCAAAGACCTTCCCCTCTCTTACAATAAATCCGATTTTTTAGGTAAGGTTAGCGGTATCATTGGCAAAATTCTCGACTGTTGCCGCGAATAAAAAAAATTTATTCCACTTCCAGCAGCTTTTTCAGTTCTTTTATATCCATTACCACAATTTGCCTCTTGTCGTTATCGATTATCTTATTCTTTTCTAGTTTTAGCATTTGGAGAGTGACTGTTTCTCTTGTCAATCCCGTCAGAATACCGATTTGTTTATGAGTAATTTTTACTTTTATACTTACTTCTTTCCCCTTGGCTACGCCATATTCTCTGGCTAGCGAGTAAATTAATCCCGCTACTTTTAGATAAGCATTTCCCGAAATAAGCTGGGACACAAAAGTCGTCAAATCCAAAAAATTTTCCATTACCTGTTTATTTATTTCTTCATCTAGTTTTGGATTGTCTTTCAAAAATTTTTTAAACTCTTCTACCGGTGCCATCCAGGCTTCAACTGGGCTCATAGTTTCGATAAAATGACGGCTTTTAAGTCCTGTTTTGGCGCTGATGAGAGATAAATAAAACCAAGGGTTAAAAAGTTGAATCCCACTTTCTTTTTCTTCGGCCCTGACATCGTAAACCCGCAAATATCCGCTTTTAACAAAGTAAACCCCCTTAAAATTTTCGTTGCTTTCCACCACTATTTGTCCTTTTTTATATTTTTTTAGCGGATATTTAGAAAAAAAATCAACTAGATTCTTTTTTGTTTCTTCTTTCATATATTTTTTTTAGCAGTACTACTTAACTAGTACTACATCTGTAATAATTCTATCACAAATTTTCCAGTTCGTTTTGCCACTCCTCAATTGTCTCAAAACTCTTTTGCCAAAATTTATCATCGTTTATATCGACCCCAGCTCTTTTTAAAACCTTTTGGGGATCTTCACTTCCGCCACTTTCCAAAATTTTTTCTATTATTTTTATCCATTTTTTCGGTTCTTTTTTGTAACTCGCAAAGAGGGCATAGGACACCAATTCACCAAAATTATAGGCATAGCAGTAAAAAGGACTTTCAAAAATATGAGAAATATAGCTCCATTCATATTTAAACAGAGGATCAATCTCAATGCTGCTCCCAAACTGTTCTTTTAAAGTTTTTAAATAAAGTTTTGACAGGTCCTCGGCACTTATTCCTTTTTCAATTTCTCTGTGAGCCTCGATCTCAAATTTAATAAAATAGTTTTGTCGGCAAATGGTGGCATAAGCATCGGCCATTTTGTCTGACAGCCAGGCTTTTTTTATTTCCTTATCCTTTTCATTTTTCATCATTTTTTCAAACAAAATTAGCTCGCAGAGGGTCGAGGCTGTTTCTGCCAAGGGTAAATTTGCCTGCTGGCTTGAGGGGTAGTGTTTACTGGCAAAGAGCGAATGAATTCCGTGTCCCAGTTCATGGGCCAGGGTGCTAATATCCCGAGATTTACCGGTAAAATTAAGTAGTATATAAGGTGTAATTTCGGGTGCTACGGTGGCGCAAAAAGCTCCGCCTCGCTTACTTTTACCAGGGTTAACATCAATATGTTTTTCTTCGATAATTTTTTTGGCTTTTTTTTCAAAATCCAGTGAAAAATCTCTGAGGGTACTCAGGATCTGCTTTTTTGCTTCTTCATAAGTAATTTTTTTATCTTTACTTTGAAGTGGAGCATAGATGTCGTAGCGCTGTAGTTTTTTAAGCCCTAGCTTTTGCGCCTTCCATTTAAAATATCTTTGAAAGATATCAAGATTGCGGCTACAGACCTTAAGCAGACTCTCTACGGCCCCGTCTGGGACATGATTGGCCCAGTTTCTAACTGAGATCGGGGACATGTGGCCACGTAGTCTGGTTTCATAACCCCAGTCTTTAACAATTCCCTGATAAATCGCAAAGAATTTATCCAAATTTTCTTTTTGTTTTTGAAGCAGGGCCGTGTAAGCGGCTTTTCTAATCTCAGGTTTTGGATTATAAACATATGCCAATAATTCCGCTTGACTACTTATCTTCTTATCTAATTTTTCAACTTTTAATCTATATTCAAATTCGGTTTCAATCATTTCTCTTAGCTCACTGAGGACCCCCACTCCATTGACATCTTTGTGGTCAATTATCTGTTCTTCTCTTTCATTTAGACTAAATCTTGCTCCTTCTCGGTTTCTTTTAAGGCCATATTCCAAATCCGAAATCGTCGCAAATAATCTCATAGCATTTTTATCATCCAGAATTGGTTCTCTTTTTCCTTGAATCCACAGACCCAGCTTTGTCGCCACATCACTGATTTTTAACCCCAGATTATCCACGCGGCTTTTCATCAGTTTCGCCTTTTGATTTTTTTGATCAACGGCCTCAATTAGCTCGGGTAAATAAGCCAGCTTGGCTATTTTTACTCCCATTTCTTCGTTAAATTCAAGCATCTGCCCAAATTCTTTCTGGCTCATTTTTGGATTTACTTTTTCCACCCATTTTTCCAGTGTTTTAATTTCTCCTTCAACCTCTCTATACAAATTATCAAATTTATCAAGGGGCATTATGTCATCAAGATTCCATTTCATGTCCTTATTTTACTCTATCTTGTCTCAATTACTCTTCGATCAAAACCATGTTCTGGCCACAACAGACCAGAGTCCCACCACCGGCCTTACTGACTACGACTTCATTTCCGCAAATTTTACAAAAATATTTTTCACCAATTTTTTTTACTCCCATAGTTCATTATAGCCTATTTTAATCTCCCAAATTCCTTTATCAACTCCCTTTTTTCTTTTGTATTAAGTCCAAAGATATTTTTCCCCTCCTTGTCAAGGGAGGGGTTAGGGGTGGGTTCTCTCTGTCTTTCCACCTCATACATCACTATTCCCGCTGTTACCGATATATTTAGACTCTGCACCATCCCCTTCATCGGGATATAAATTTTTTCATCCGCTCCCTTTATCGCTTTCTCCGACAGTCCCCGATGTTCATTTCCCAGTACAATTGCAATCTTTTTTTTCTGAAATCTAATCTCTGAAATCTGACTTGCCTCTTTGTCTAAAACTGTTGCGTAAATTTTGTATCCGTCTTTACGAAGTTTCTCATAGCAATCGTTTATATTTTTAAAAGTTGTAAAGCTCAGCCACTTATTAGCACTCGCCGAGGAAGCTTTCCCAATTTTTTTTGGGTTGATGGCTTTTTCTTTAGAGTAGACAAGATATATTTTTTGAAATCCAAAGGCATCCGCCGTCCGCCACACCGCCGCGGCGTTATGCGGATCGGCAATATTTTCCAGCACTATCACCCCCTCCTGCCGATTATCAATTACTCTCTTAATTTTTTCTTGTCTTGATAAATTTTTCATAAATTTTTGCTACCAATACTCCCAAAACTATCCATTTAATTAAAAATATCCCTTTTATATCCAGTTTTAACATTGATTTTGCTACCAAATTTGACAGATCACCATTAATAATTCTTCCTTTGTTTGTTATTCCCAAAAACCTAAAATTATCTATAAGAAATCCAAACATTTTTTCTCCCCCAATCACTGAGTACCTTAGTCTTGCCGCCAACAACAGTCCAACCCAAACAAAAAATAATATTACTACCCATCTTTTTTTGGGCCATATTTTGGCAATTATTATACCGATTATTATTGCCAGTAAATTCAGTAAAATTTCTTTTGAAAAAAAGCTCTTTTTTATTAAATTTTTATCTTCATAAACTCTATTCAAAAACGAGTGCTCATCCTTTTTATAATAATCAGCAAATACATAATTTTTTTTATAATTAGTTCTTTCACTAAGTTTTATATTTTCTCTAAAATCAGGTGTCATTTTCCATTCTTCAATTTTTATTTCATCTGGGTTTTCTCCATACTTTTCTCGATATTTCATTTCCATTTCTGTCATGCTAAGGTCATTAATTTTATTGTCTTTGATCCACTGAAGCTGTTTTTTATATTCATCAATATAACCTACACTTTCTATTCCAGTTTCCAGTCCAACTGTAACTTGCCCTATTTCGTTTCTAGGATCAAAATATATATTGGCTAGTTTCTCAAAATATTTAATATCCAGATCTTGATTTATATAATCATTAGCTTGCAGTGAATAATTTGATATTTTTGGTCCCTCTCCAAAGTAGGCCAGCTGTGGATCTCTTAGTGCCCATTGAATTATTAGTGTTTTTGAATTTCCTGGAGCGAGAATATTATTTTTGGCTGGATAGTATGGATAACCCCACCACTGTCCCCACACTCCATAACTGTCGGTAGTTTTTTGGTCGGCTACGATTAAGGCGCTTTTTATTTTATATTTATTTTCTAAATAATTTAACGAATATGAATCAATCCACCAAGCACCGACTGATTTTGGAAAATACCCAAAAGTATTCTTAAAATCTCTCATTGTTCGATCTATCAGTTTTATTCTGTCTTCTCGACCGTAAGCTGATAAAAAAACGACTCCTGGATCGTACCATGGTCTTTGTTCGTCAAAATAAACTCTTGATTTTAACGCTAAATTTTTTGATACCTCCAAAAATATTCCCAGCTCTTGTTTATCGTTAAATTGTTTAATTTTTTCCATTAGTTCTTCATCTTCAAACACATCATTTTGTATCAGCCAGGTGGCCTTAAGATCTAAATCATCAATTGCCTTATATTGATCCTCAATTGGTTTGAAAGTCTTATCTTTCCATAGTTTCCTTGATCTTATCGGGTTTACGATGGTGGCGTATTTTTCACTTGCCCTTGCTTTACTTGAATAAATTAGTGTAAAAAAAAGTAAATACACAAAAACAGACAAAATTTTTATTATTTTATTTATCAATATTTTTATTATATCCTGTCACATACCACTACTTAGTTGATTAAGGTATTATATGTTGGTGATAAATAAAACTGTCAAATTGATTCTAATCATATTTTTATTTGCTGAATCTCTCTTATTAACTTTTGGACTACCTCCGTTTCAAAAGTTTGATGAACCCTCACATTTTATTAGAGTAATTGCCTTAAGTCGTGGCCAATTATTTTGTCAAAATAATCATTTTATTATTCCCGAGGCTTACAATAATTTACCTCAAGAATATAATTTTCAAAAAGTACTTTTAGACAACGAAAAGTTTCCCCTCGCTTTAATGGATTTTAGTAAAAAATGGACGACCGATGATTTAAAAGAAAAAGTTGAAATTAACGGGTGTCGGCAAAATTTTTTAGGTTATTTTCCAAATACTTTAGGCGTTTTATTGACTAGTTGGACCAGTCGGCCTCTGGTAATTTTTTACGCTGGTCGTATTTTTGGTTTTTTGTTTTTTGTCTCAATGCTAATCATCAGTTTAAAAATTATTAATCCGAAGTTTCAATATTTACTTTGGTTTTACGCTCTCATGCCCATGATAATTCATCAAGCTACCGCTTTTAGTTACGATGTGGTGATTATTTCTCTGACCCTACCTCTAACGGCTCTCTGGATAAATAAAATAACAAAGCAAAGATTCAATAAAATTCATTGGATGTTAGTCGCTTTGATGGTTCTTGTAATAGCCATCATTAAGCCAATATATTTACCCTTATTCTTTTTTTTTGGTCTTAATAATTGGAATATAAAACTTAAATATAAAGAATTTATTGCAGTTATTTTAATAGCGATTTTGGTTGTTGGTGTTGGTCGGATTGGTAAGGGTGAGGGTAATTATCCGACTTTTGTTAACCCTAAATTGCAACTTCAGCTAATCATCAATGACCCAGTCTATTTTTTCGAAGTAGTTGGAAACACCTGGATGGATAAATGGATTTCTCATTTAGAAGAAATGATTGGAGTCGTGGGGTGGAGAAGTACTCCGATGATAAACAACTATCTAAATTTTACCTTTTTGATATTAGCAGCCTATCTAGTTACAAAATTAGCTAAAGATTTCAAAAATATAACCAATACTCGCCAATTGATTGGCATCTTCGCAGTAATCCTCTCGGTTATTTTTTTAGGAACTTTAGCTATGTATTTAACCTGGTCGCCGGTGGGTGATAAAAGTGTAGAAGGAATTCAGGGACGTTATTGGTTACCTCTAGTACCATACTGGTTGGTTCTTTTTGGTGGTCTAACGGCTTACGCCAATAAAACAAGATGGTTTAAAAATTTAATTATATGTTTAGTGTTGTTTGGATCAGTTGCAACTATTAGCTTAAGTCTCTGGAACAGATATTTTGACTGGTCAAAAAATTGGATCAACAGTTTAAATCCAATTTTACCAACGACCGAGTTGGTGGTAATCGACAAAGAAACTAATTTGGTGAAACAAACCTATGGAAAAAATATTTCTGCAGTTGCTCTGAATTTGGACAATAGAAATAAATCAATCATCATTCCTTATCAGTATCAGGTAATGGATGGTGAATGCTATCAAGTGTTAAGACGAGGGTATTTGAGTTCTTGGGGCATTCAGGGTGAAACTCAAATGCTCTTAGAATTTAAACCAGTCTTATCAAATAATGGAAAGCTTTGTTTAAAATTAAATCCTCTAAATATCGGTGCCAAAGATTATCAGGACAAGCTAACTATTAAAGTTACTGACAATCAACCGCAAATGGAGTGGCTTTATTTCCCATAATTGACCATTAATCTCCCGTAAATATTTTCCGGCGTTAATTCATACCATTCAAAATTCTTATTAATATAAATTCGATAATTATTTCTAATTATTGTCTCCCCACCAGGGCACTGATATTTATTTCCATCACAAACGCTAATTTTTGTTCCATTATTATCAATTTTGTTTTCTCGATAATACAGGTAAAAAAGTGGCATTGACGCCATGTCAGATTCTTTGAAATGTTCTATTACCATCGGTCCTTTATTGTTTTTATCTAGTTCTTCTTTTATCTCTAAAATTGTTTTTGCCTGACTCTGGTGTTCATAAATAATTTTCCAATTATTTATTCCTGCGAGTATTAAAACCGTACTCAATATAATTATTCCCAGATATTTATTCAATTTAAACCACTCTGCCACTATCCATGAGCAAAATAAAATTATATAGCCGTGAAAAGCAATTAAATATTCTTTTGATCTTACCCCTCTGTACATTCTCATTAGTCCTATCTGAATTACCAGGGATAAGGCTAAAATCCACCAAAATTTCTTTATTTTATTTCTTTTTTTAATTATTACTCCCAAAACTATTAATCCAAGTATTAGCCAGATATAACCAAACCAATTAATTCCGACCGTCACTGAGCCAAAGAGTTGCGGCCAAAAATCTCTGATTTCTGTCAGCCATCTTACTGGTACATAAAATTTCTTTACCCCTACTGTGTAGTATTCAATGACACTTTTTATCCAGACTCCGTTGTGATAAATATCAAAGCGCAGCAGGGGAATAAAAGTTATTAGCCATCCCAATCCCATTGCCGCGAGCCATTTTATTTTTTTCCAAAAAGAAAATTTATTAACTAAAAATATTGCCAGAGGTAAACTCATCAGCCCCCAGGCCTGAAAATGGCTATTAATTGCCCAGCCAACCCCAGCCCCAACCAACACTGCCCATTTAAGTTTTTCTGTTTCCAGCAGTTTCATTATTGCCCACAAAGCTATTGTTGAAAAAAAGCCTACGATCACTGTATTAAGCATATCTGGTCCATTTTCTGCTTGTCCTACCGCCATCGCTGCCATTAATCCAAAAATAATTATTCCTAATTTTCCATAATATTTCTTTCCAATCATGGCAAATAGAAAGACACTAATGACTGACAAAACTGTAAAAGCCACCCAGGGTCCAGAGGCAAAAGGCAAAATTTTTTCAAATATCATAATAAGCCAGTGATACCAAGGTCCAAAGTTAAAAGGTCCAGCCGAAGAAGGAGAACCAATCTCTGGCCACTGTCCATTTCGTAGACCATAAAGTCCAATCACCGCATCTCTGGCCTGATCCTGATTAATTACCCATCTATTTTCATAATTACTAAATCTAAAAATAATTGCCATCAGTCCTACGAGACCCCACATCAACCAGATTTTTTTATTACTTTTTTTAATATTTTTCAAGATTGTTTATTATACTCAATCTTTTTTTTATTTTCTTTTCACCTTCAACGTACATTCCGTCAGTAGGGCGGCGATGGCTCCGACGGCCGCCAGAGCGGGGAGTAGAGCCGCTCCAATTACTCCCACAGTTAAGGGCAGTACAATAATCGTTTTTCCTTCTTTGTTTTCAATTGTTATTTCTCTGACATTACCTTCTTTTATTAATTCTTTTATTTTTTTTAGCAGTTCTTCACCGCTAACCCTAAATGAATCTTCATTTGCCTTTGTTTTTTTTGTTGCCTTTGTCGTCATATCTTATTATAGTCTATAATTCTTTCATGAAAAAAAATAAAGATTATTTAGTCTGGGGGGCAACCTCTTTTGTCTCTTTTCTAATCCTCGCCGCTCTGGCTTACTGGAAAATTTCTCCTACTACTTACCGCGAATTTAACACTACTTGTCAGCATTTTAACTACGAGGATTGTATGCGCTGGTTTTATAATACCCGTCCTTATTTTCAAAAAGTTACTATCAGTAGTTTAGTTTTAGCCACTCTTTCCCTTATTTTAACTCTTGTTTTTTATTTTCGCCAAAATAAAAAAAATGATAAGCTTTTATAAGAAGTTACCTGTATGGATCTTGCCGGGAATTCTACTTTGTCTTCTGTTTTTGTTTTTTGATACCTATGGAAGCACTGGAACCAGCGCCAAAATTATCGGAATTTCTTCAATAACTCTCACCGTCTTATTCTTTCTCCTTGTTCTAATTAGTCGCTTTGTTACCAAGTGGGTTTTTCCGCCCAAATTATTAAAAATAATCTGGTTGGCTCTTTGGCTTCCCTTGATTTTAGCGGCAATTTTAATTATTAGCGGATATTTAGCTCCCGATAATTATATCTACACTTTAACCAGATTAAATCCGTCGCAACTTCTAGTCATCTTTCATTTTTTTCTGGCTTTGTTTTTAACCGGCCAGTCCCAAAAATGGTGGTCAAGTAACTTATCGAAATTAATAATTTTCCTGCCTATTTGGATACTATTTATTAGTTTTCTCGTAAAATTATTACCTTTCGATGTTTTCTATTCATATGCTCAAGAAGATGGTCTTATTGAGTATTCTCAAGTAGTTGTTTTAGCAATTATAATTTATTTTTTATTAAAAGAATCACTCCATAATTTTTCAATTTCAAACAAAAAAAGAGCTCTATTTTTTTTAAGTTTAAGCTTTGCTTTTTTGTTTATCTTCATGGAGGAAATTTCCTGGGGACAAAGAATTTTTAGCTGGGAGACAAATTATCTACTAGAAGAAGTTAATGTTCAAAAAGAAACAAATTTGCACAATATCGGTTTTTTCAACCAACTTCAATATGTTTTTTATATCGGGATAAGTTTTACTGGTTTTATTTTATCCTTATTCAAAAATCTTTGCCGGCGATTTCAAGGGGATTATTTCTGGCGTCCTCAGTCCGAAAGCTGGTTACTTTTTATAATTATTTTTATTTTTTATTTATATTTTGTTTTTGTCAATCAAGATCAATATCTGTGGCTTGAAATAATGGAGCTGCTACTTTATTTCGCTTTATTGTTTTGGATTTATCGTGGTCTTTATTTTAATCCGCAAAAAACTTCAAGTAAGAATAATATAAAGTAAAATTATCTATGTTTAAATTTAAATTTTTTCTTTTTATTTTTTTCTTTTTCGCCCTTCTTTTTCCTCTTTCACTCAGGGCTATCGATGATTCTCCGGCCATAGAAGCCACCATTGTCAAAGTTCTTGAAGAAAAGGAAATTGAGGTCATGGGCACCAGCCAGCTTTATCAACGCCTCCAGGCCAAGCTCGCTTCTCCCGCCTCAGGCGAGGTTACTCTTGAAAATGGTCTAGAGCCTTTGGTTAACAAAATTAAATATTCAGTTGGCGACCGAGTTTTATTGAATTTAACTACCAGTAGTGATGGTCAATTGAATTATGTAATTGTTGATTTTGTTCGTAAAGATAGTCTTCTTCTCTTATCAATCATCTTTATTTTATTGCTTGTCGC
>JAQVSW010000082.1:0-1366 GCA_028700345.1 Candidatus Shapirobacteria bacterium
CGATGGGGTATAGATAAAGCATTATTACCGCCAATATTATACAATATAGCTATGAAAACTATTGAAGAACTAATCACAGAGTTAAAATTAAACCCCGAGCAGTCACAAATTGTCAAAAATTATTTTGAAGACCTTGTCATCGAACTTCTCGAATCCTTAAAGGAAGATAATCTTCAAAATTTTGAAGAAACGATCTCTTCTATTCGTCAGTCCTAAAATAAGATAGTGCCTCTCCCACCGTAGTCGCCTCTCCATGACCTGAAAGTATGAGTGTATCTTTAGGCAAATTTAAGATACTATTTATACTCCTTTTTAAATCATCAGCTGATGAATATTCAAAAATTGTTTTTCCTACCATCCCATGGGCAAAAATTGTATCTCCAGAAAATAGTAAATTATCTGCCCAAATAGCCAAACCTCCGGGTGTATGCCCTGGACACTTTAATATTTTAATTATTTTATTACCCAGTTTAATTTCATTTGTTTCATCAAGGTCAATATCAATTTTAGTTAAGTTCGGGATTTTTATTTCTTTTTTTAAAAAATAACTAGCTGTTTCTTGCTGTCTTTTTAAAAGAAACAAATCTTTTTCACTAGCACAGTAGGGGATATTGTAAATTAATTTTAAATCTAGAACACCTAAATTATGGTCAAAATGACCATGTGTCGCCAAAATAAATTTTGGCCTTAATCCTCTCGTTTCAATTTCTTCAGAGATTGTCACTCCATCATCAGCGGCGTCAATAATCACGGTTTCTTTACTTTTTTCTTCCCAGAGCAGGTATGAGTTGGTTTGTAACTCTCCCAAAACTAAAACTTCGTATTTAAACATCTTTATATTATATAATACCTATTATATGGACCAAAAACATTCGCCCGGCAAACGCCTATTTATCGGCTCACTACCTTTCCGTTTTACCGAAGGGGAATTACTTGAACTTTTCGTCCCTTTCGGAAAAGTAGTCTCTTTAAAAATTATGCATAACCGCTGGGGAAAAAGCCGTGGTATGGGTTTTATTGAATTTGATACCCTCGAATCAGCCGTTGCCGCCAAAGAAAAAATGCATCAGCATAAACTTGGTGATTTGGCTATTATTGTTGACTTCGCGCAGCCCGATCCCTTTTTAACTCCAGAGGGGCAAGCCCGCCACCAGGAAGCTTTAGAGCGCCATCCTCAGCGTCGCCAAGCAGAAAATAATAACCAGCCCTCTCCTAATAGAAAAAGTTTTGATAGCAGAACGCCTGATAAAAAAACCGATTTAAAACATTTTTCCTCCCCCAAAAAATTTGAGCATCAGCGTCAATCAGTTTTTGATTCCCGTTACCATCATTCCAAGGTCGGTGCCAAGTTTGCCAAGAGAAACAA
>JAQVSW010000082.1:1466-2800 GCA_028700345.1 Candidatus Shapirobacteria bacterium
TTCACTCTCAAAAAATTGTCGGACTTTCACCCATGGACGGAATTACCGACGAGGCTTTTCGCCTCACTCAGTGTGAAATAGCTAAACCAGATTTAATTTTTACTGAATTCGTTAGCGCTGAAGGTTTGGCGCACTCTGCGGTAAAACTATTTGATACTTTACTTTTTTCAAAAGAGGAACGCCCAATTATCGGCCAATTATTTGGTAAAGATCCTGACTCTTTTTATCTGGCTGCGGTAATTCTTTGTCATCTGGGCTTTGATGGGATTGATATTAATTTTGGCTGCCCCGCCAAAACTGTCACCCAGCATGGCTCTGGAGCTTCTCTTATTGATAAGCCCGAGCTAGCCAGTCAAATAATCAAAAGTGTTCAAAAAGCCATTTCAGATTTTGCTAGCAGTAAAGTTACCATAAAAGATTTAAAGCTTAAAGAAAAGGCCTTAAAAGTAATCGATAGAAATTTAATATATTCTTCCCCTCTTGTTAAAGAGGGGTTAGGGGAGATTGTTATTCCCACCATCTCTGTCAAAACTCGAATTGGTATTTCTACTGACACTACTGATACTTGGATACCATTTTTACTTTCCCACCGTCTAGATTTTTTAACTCTTCATGGCCGGACTCTAAAACAAGGCTATAGTGGTCTTTCTGACTGGGATGCCATTGCCCGGGCCGCTAAATTAACTAAAAAAGCCAATACTCCAATTTTTGGTAATGGCGATGTTCAGTCTCGAGCGCAGGCTTTAGAATATTGTCAAAAATATGGAGTTGACGGTGTCTTAATTGGCCGCGGTGCCATGGGTAATCCTTGGGCTTTTAATGATGAAAAACCCGAATTTAAGGAAAAATTTAAAGCTATGCTTTTACATGCCAAAAATTTTACTCAAGTCTTTCCCACCCGTCGTTTTGACCCCCTTCGCCGTCATTTTCTTCTTTATGTTTCTGGCCACCCTCAAGCCAAGCAGCTTCGTGGGGAAATAGTTAAACTGACTAGTGTTGATCAGCTTTATGCTCTTGAAGAGAGGATTACTAATTGGTAAATTAAACGGTATGGCTGATTCCAAAAATCTTGCACAAAACTTAATTAGTATTGAATCCTTGATTAAAAGCCACGATGATCGCCTTTTTTCCTTAAGCAAAGAACTAAAAATTCAAAAAGAAATGCTTGACGGCATTCTTGATAATGACGAGGAGTATCGCCTGACTGCTACCGAGGCTAGCAAGCAAGCAAAACTAAAAACTCTCGCTAAACAAAAAGTTTTAAAAAGCCCTGAGTCGTTGACTTTAGTTGAAAAAATCAAAGATAATCAATCTCAAATCAAAGAATTAAAGGT
>JAQVSW010000016.1 GCA_028700345.1 Candidatus Shapirobacteria bacterium
CTATAGAATTATTCATACCTACAACAATACTAGAATACATACTAAATTAAAAATGCCGCCTGTAATGTACAGTCGGCAATATCAATTGACCCATGGACAATGTGTCTAAGAAAATGGGTACCCTCCATAAACACCTCACTATCAGCATGATTCAATATATAATAAAACAGCCATTTTATTATGGCGAGTTTGAATACCCAGTTGGTAGTGATAAATGGTATAGAGGTGGACACGACCCAATTATCAATAAAGATTTATATGATGACGCTAATAATAGATTAAGACGAAGTAATATTTCCAGAAATGAATGTAAAGAGTTTGCTTTTACAAAGCTAATAAAATGCGATATTTGTGGATCAGGAATAACAGCTGAAGAAAAAATTAGAAAAATTAATGACGGATCAATTAGACGACATGTCTATTATTCTTGTGCAAGATCAAAAGATATCCATTGTAAAGGCGGAGGAATGAGAGAGGATGAGTTAATAGAACAATTAGTTGACCTAATGGACGAAATTGATATTAACGAGATTGGAATTAAAGACCAATTCGAAGAAGAAGTTAGCAGGTTTTATAAATTTAGCAAAGGAATATTAGGAACAACTGGCGGCGACTACGAAAAACAGAAAAACTTAGATATAAGAAACTATGCTAAGTATGTCTTAAAAGAAGGCTCAATTATTGAAAAACGAGAGGTTTTGGGATGTTTGAAAAGTAAATTGATTATGAGAGATAAGAAAATATCAATAAAAAATAATTGAAATCACTCTTTTTTAAAATAATTATACTTAAAACTATGCCGATTTTCTATAACAAATAAATGTTTCTATTAAATTTTTATTTAACACTTTAATCTTATTCTTCTTTATACCATCTAATATATTTAAATGCATGCCCTCAACCAGATCAGCAAACAACTCTATATTAACTGTAGTTTTATTTGAATCTTTTTTATATCTAGCTCCATGAAGACCGCTCCATTGTGTTTTCGGAAAAGTGATTAACTGATTATTTTCTAATCCTGAGGTCACCATGAAATGATGTATTTTAGACTTATTCTTAGTCTCATTGTTATAAAGGTGATAATTATGAGCGAAAGAGCATCTCAGGGCATACAGCACCTTTCTTTCTTTTTCGTTTAAATTAGTAAAAGATTTTAATGCGCTCAAAAAATCATTATTATCACGAATTACTCTTTTTTTTCTAATTAGGCCCCCAATGTGATCAACTAACGCCATATACCCTAACGCTCCCAACCAACAACCGTGGGCTTTCTCATTAATTTTTTTACCTGAAAATATATCTCTTCCTGTTACTTCCCTTGCATCAATTAAGGCAGCAAAATAAGGAGATTTCCATACATACCCAGACAACTCCATGGGAAAACTAAAATATCTCAACAATATATTTTTATTCATAGTAAGATTATATCCTCTACTTAAATAAATAACTAAATATTTTTTATAAATTTACATTTTGGATAACTAGAACATCCATAAAAGTCACCATATTTACTGTTTCTTAATACTAATTTAGCTCCACATTTAGGACAGATTCCTCCCTCTTTAGAGGTTTCTTGATTAGCATCTTTAATTTTTACCTCGCCACCAACTAATTTAACAAGCTTTAACAATGCATAGCCATCGATTATTTCAATCATATTATCTTCTGCAAACTTCTTGGCGTCAGTAGTAAAATAATTTGTTGTTATAAATATTCCATTACCACTAGCTAACTTAGAAGATATCGCTCCGTAAAAGTCACGGATATCTGTTGCTCTAACTTTTCTAGTAATAAATTTTTTACATTGAATATAATGCTTTACTCCATCTTTTTCAGTAACAACATCTATACCGCCATCATGAGATTGCCCGACTCTCTCTGTGTCGTAGCCCAGCTTTGAATATAGACTTGCAATATAATCTTCAAACTCTGATGGTTTAAGTTGTCTTAAATTGTAAAGAATCTTGCGATCATCATTCATTGATTCAATTCCAGCAAATTTTTTCTCTCTTAAAATTTTATCTTTTAATTCCGGAAAAATAGTTACTATCAGCCAGAGAACAAACAAAATTAACCAAAACCACCAAGTTCCTTTGAAGATTAACCAAAAAGAATCAAAAATGGAGCTAAATAATATTTGACCTACATTTTCTGGCATAAAAATAATTAATTAATTTTTCTTGATAAGGCCTCCTTCAAGTATTCTCTCAAATCATTATCAACTATATAAACATAAGTCCCCTTTATTCCTCTTGTTAATAATGTTTTGTAAATATTAATAATATATCTTTCAAGTTCTTTCAAATTATCTACACCACGCTTACCATTTGAATCCATGTATTTTTCTGGATGGATAATAAATTTCTTTTCCTCGGTGTCATATGATATTTCAGGGCCAATAATGACGCCAGTATAATTTAAATCATAACCCTGAACTGTATGAATGCAACCAACTTCATTAATCGCATTTTCCGAATAAACCCAATTATGATTTACACTATTCCATTTCAACTTTAGACCATCAATTTCAATGTCGTGCTTGCTCGGATCCTTTTTTGACGCCCATGGCCAAGCATAACCAGACACCATTCTACACAAATCTATCTCAGTATTCTTATCTTTTATGTCTGATACCATTTGATGAATATCATCATAAATTTTAAAATCATAATTATTAAACTTGTCATCATTAACTGCTACAAGATCAAATACATCTTGGATAAATTTAATATATTTTTCCCCGTCATCACCAGTGCCTATTCTTAATTGAGAATGCAATTTAAACTCTCTAACTGCTAAATTAGAAAATGATACTGGGGTCACGTCCGAAGGACGAACACTCTGATTTTCATCATAAAAAAGTATTTGCACATCAGAACACTTCATAACCCAATCTAATTCAGTGGCACTTTTATCTAATCCTAATAATTTATTAGTATCATCATATGATTTAAAATTTGTTATATTTTTCCTTTGCCTTAATCGATGAGCTTCATCAACAATCAAAATATCGTATTTTTTTGAAACATCACTTGGTCCAATTACCATTTTTGAGCTTAAATCCTTTATACTTTTAAATACTTTTTTTAAAGTTTTTCTAATCGATGTCATAGGTAATACAAGGCCAACGCTTAAATCCTTGGTCTCCTCCGTTTCTTTCAAGCTTTTTACTAAAAAAGTAGCTAATATTGTCTTACCCGTACCAGGCCCTCCGTGAATAATAAAGGTATTATTAACTTTATGTTTAATATCATACAAAATCTGATTTGCTATGAAAAATTGTTCATCAGTCAATGCCTTATATGGAGAATACTTAAACAGATCACTATTTTTTATTTGAACAAGCTCATTTCTCACTAACGATATACTTTGTAATTCTTTCCAAATAGTTTCAAACTTAGCTTGATATTTTTCTCTATCAAAATAATTGTGATTTTGTAAGCCGTGATTACCGTTTTGTAAAAGAAACTTTCCATCAGCGGCTATATATTGGATCAGAGATGATTCTATGTCTAGTGCGGCTGATTTGTTATATTCCTCATCAGTAATTACATACATTTTATCCAATTTTCTTCTTTCTGGATTATCGTAATGCTGGTTACTTCTATTATAAAGACTGGTGGTTTCGCCAATATAAAGCTCTTTATCATTTTTGATTAGATAAACAACTGGCCAATTCAAACCAAAATGATATTCTTTAATTTTTTCAAATTGATCTTTTTTAAATTGAAACGTAGTAATTCCAAGCATTCTATAATTTATTATATTTATCATGCTTCCCCTTCGCTTTATCTATCGGATATTTAGCTTCATTTTTAAGCATCTTGTCTTCAAATGCTTTTTTTATATCAATATCCAAATCATGGCCCATAAGTAAGACCCAATACAAAACATCTGCTAATTCTTCTCCAATATCATCTTTATTAGATTTTATATATGTCTGCATTTCTTCGTTATTCTTCCACTGGAAATGCTCCATTACTTCGGCGGATTCTAAAACTAAAGAAAGAGCTAAATCTTTAGGATTATGAAACTGATTCCAATCACGTTCTTTTATAAAATTTTGTATTCTATTAGTTAGTTGATTTATATCTGACATATAAGTAAATTTATAATTATTTTATATTTTCTTTATAAAAACTTTATATTTATATAATCTCACTAATTTAACTGTCAGTCAAAGGAAATTTGGCTAAAAAATGACTAGACATCGGATTCAAACTAACAATCACCCCATTTTTACTGCCTTTTCTCACTTTTGACTAAAACAAAAGAACATGACCTAAATCATGTTCTTTTGTTATTTGACTGATTTTAAACGAATTACGTCGTTCAAGCACACCCAAAAATTACAGGCTCCCGGGGTCGGATTCGAAGACAAAACTATGATTTTTAAATATGATTTAATACTAGCTAAATTTTACTAGTATTAGAGAATATTTTAACTTTTCTAAGTTACCAATTTTAGTCAGAAGTAGTCAGCTTTTACCACTTTTACGTCACCATAGCGTCACACGTTTTGTTTCGCTAACAATACAAGAGAGAGCGGTATAAAGTTACTGTAAATTAAGTCTTTTAAATATTTCTTTAAAATATTTCACCCTTTTTATCTTTTTTATTTCAGTTTTTGACAGCCAGGCGTATTTTTGATGATCTTTTGGGTTAAGTTTAATTACTCCGCTATATTTATTGGTTTTAAATATCAGAGTAACAAACCTCTCTTGCTTAACTTTATCCCAATTTGAAGTATGAGCAAATAATCTTAAGTCACTTACTTTTAGTCCGCATTCTTCTTTTACTTCACGAATAGCGCCAACCATTGGATCTTCTTTTGCTCTAACTGTGCCACCAGGCAAATCCCAATAACCAGGAAGTATCTTTTCTTTGTCGGATCGACATAAAACAAGAATGCGCTCCTCTTTATCAAGTATTAATGTATGAGAAATAATAATAGCCATAATTATTTTTCTCCTGTAATTATCCATCTGCCTCTATCAGCCAGCAGCTGCATCTCAATACTTTTAAAACTGGCAAACATTTCATTTATTTCATCTCTAGTAAAAGAGCTATGTGGCAAATCTTTTTCCGGTCCAGATAATGGAACTCTAGTTCCTGGTTCTATTTCTTTGTGGCCCACCATCATGGTCCAATGGGAGCTGCCTTCGTTATCTGGAATGGTAACAAAAAATCGACCACTAGGAACAAGGGCGCTGTAAATATTATTAATGGCATTTTTGACATCTTTTTTTAAACCATGATGAATTGCGGCAATTGAAATGATTAAATCATAACTAGATTCAGGCGCAGTATATTCATACATATTAGTACATAAAATTCTTGAATCTTCTCCTAAAGATTCTTTGGTCATTTCCACTGCAGTTAGACTAGAATCTATTCCACTAACTTCAAATCCTAGTGTTTTAAGGAATACTAAATATTTACCATTACCACAGCCAATATCTAAAACTTTTTTTAATTTGAAATCATGGTTATTAATAAATTCTAAAAACTCGGGAATCAAACCCTTTTTTAAAGTAGCATACTCTTCCCCGCCATTTTTATAATCTTGATAAATTTTGTCCCAGACAGTCATATTTTTATTTTGCTGATAATCTTCTAATAATTTAATATCTCTGAAATCCTTTTCCCTACCTAAAGCCTTTTTAAACTTTATAGTTTCTGCGATATTAAGAAAAGGGTAACCATTAATAATATCAGCTGTTTTTATGGCTTCTTCTGTAGTTGTAGGATAAGCATCCCAATCTAATCGAGGTATTATATCAATATTATCAGCTTCTAAAAATAATTTACCATACTTTTCAATTTTTTGATATTTTTTAGACTCAATTAATTCTTTGAATAATTTAGGAGTAACGGCAATATCTAAATCACTAGCCTCTCTAATTCCTCTAGCGGCCAGTGGCCCGCTACCAACCAAAACATATTCACCAAGAGGAAAGTTTAATTCTTTTAATTTTTTAAATATGTCCATATAACATGCTTAAACAATCTTATTAACTTCTAATACAATATTATCCACTAACTCATCTATACAACACTCCTTCTTACTTAATTTTTCTATAATTTTCCCATGCTCCGGATAGCCATCATCTTTATTTTTTAATATTTTCTGCCATTCTGGTCTATTCATTATAATAACATTAAATATCTCTGAAACGTGCCAAACAAAAAAATCATATTTATGGCTTTTATACTTTTTATATTTATTTAAAAAATATTCATAGAAAATAAAGTGAAGCATCTCATGGGCGATGATAAAGCTAGCTACTTTCTTTTTTTTGCTTATTGCCGGTATTTGAAAAGTTTTATCATCTAAAAACCTAGGATACATGCTCCACATAGTAGTATAAGCGATATACTTTCCTTTGGGCCATTTTGTGTCTAAAAAAAGATCATGAGCGAGTTTAAAAAAGTCTTTTTCTATTTTTTTCCAATTGTTTTCATGTGTTATAATATTTTTCTCGATAGCTTTTTTGTTTTTTGAATAATATTTAAAAACAAAATCTTTAACGATTTTTTTATCAATCTCCCCGTTAAACTTTTTAAAATAGGGATGGTGTTTTAAAATAGCCCATTCAAAATTTCTACCCTCATCATATTTTGCATCTTTTAAAAAATCAAAGAAGGTTGAAATATCTTTTTTGGGGTCAATTTTGAATTTTATTTTTGGGTGCATAATGTTTGAAAATTAAAAAGGTAGACCTATCTATCTTTTAGATTCATGCTGAGAGTTAATAAGTTATTAACCATCTTTTAATAGTTTTTTTTAATTCAGAAACGTGACCCATGAAATTGTGAGGGGCTTGATTAATTATTTTAATCTCAGCTTCTGTTCCAATTAAAGCATTTTTAAACCAAGTAGAAATTTCAATTATTGGCCTGTCTCTATGCTCATCATTGCCGGCTAAAATAACTAATAATGGTTTTTTTACACTTTTTAAAATTTTAGGTTCCTTTCCGGAAGCATAGCTAAAAATCTCCTCTACACTTTCTGGCAAGAAGAGGCTTAAAAATCTTTGGGCATCCGTCGGTATCGGCCAAAGATTAGTTGGCATAAGTTCTGATGATTTATTATTTTTAACCATGTGCTTAGCAGTGGCAATCAATTTTTTATATTTTTTGGCTTCGGTCAGGGCAAACATATCCGCGAAGTCACTCATTGGTGCTAATAAAATAGCTCCAGAAACTTTAGTTTTTTGGCGTTTAGATAAATAATAAATACTTTTCTGGCAACCAGTTGAGTGACCGGCTAAAATAATTTCTTTTGCCCCTATATTCAAGGCATAATTAACTGCCCCGTCAATATCGTCAACGCAATCAGTGAATACCTCGTGAGCAAAACCTCCTGTAATATTTTCGTAACCCTTGGGACTTTTTTTATTTATTTTTTTAATCCTATTAATAGTGCCGAAGCCTCTGTTATTAAAAACGATTACTGAGTTGTTTTTAGATACTAAACTATCAGCCAATTTCATTTGTGAAAATAAATTATCCCCTAAGCCGTGTATGAATATAAATACAGTTTTAGTTTTTTTAGGGCCAAGCAACAGACCGTCAAGAATATATTTTTTTGGCGTTTCAACTTGAATAACTTTAGACTCTGACATATTTTACTTTAGTTAAGATAATAAGCTATCAATATTATAGCATAAATATAAATAATGATTAAAAAAAGAGGCAACTTGTCGTTAAGCTGCCTCAAAATGTAAACTTATTATCCCAATAAACCGGAAAGTGTTTTCAAAATAAATGAGTTTTTATTTTTACACTCAATAGAAGATGTGCTAAATTTATCTGAGAATGAAAATTCATCTCCAGAAAATCCAGCAACAAAAGATTGAACACATTCCCTCACTTCTTTGTGATAGCCCCCCTCCAAAACAGCAAAGGTCGGCAAACTTAATGATGATAATAATTTTCCTGCTTGATAATACCCATTTTTTGAATATCCAAGCTCTAAAATAGTGTCTTTAGCGTATCCATCAAAGCCAGCCGAAATAGCAATGTAGTCCGGAGCAAATTTTTTGATGTGTTGAGATAAGAATTCTAAAGAATTGATGAATATATCATCTCCAGACCCAGCTTTTAAAGGAATATTTATTACCTTTTTAAAACTTCTTCCTGATCCGATATCGTCAACTAATCCAGAAGAATAAGGGTAAACGTATTCTTGGTGTATAGAACAATATAATACGTTTTCATTTTTCTTAAATATGGACTGGGTGCCATTGCCATGGTGTCCGTCAATATCAACAATACAAACTCTTTTACCTTTTCGTAGTAAATAAGAGGTTGCTATAGCGATATTGTTAAAAAAACATAAGCCCTGAGCTCGCTCTTTAATCGCGTGGTGACCGGGAGGTCTAGTAATAGCGAACGCGTTTTGATCAGCTGCCATAATAGCTAAAGCAACTGATGTTAACATAGCATCATAACTAACCTTAGTTAAAGAAGCTTCGGCAACCTGACATTTTGACTTACAAGCCCCTTTCATTTTTTGTTTATGTCTAGGAGAATGTGTAAAATTAATTTCAGTCTCAACTAATGGCATCATGTCTTTAATTTGCTCGTCGCTAACCGTCTCAATAAAATCTTTCACACGATAAGACCCTTCTCCGTCCGGAGAAGGATTGTGTTTTTCTGTTTGTTTATTATGCAAAATAATCATTTTTCCCCTCTCCTTTCTTGTTTATTTGTTAATTTTTAAATAACTAATTGATATTATATCATACATTTTATTTGAAAATATGTCAATACTTGAACTTTATTAAACATCTGTGATACCATTAATTCATGATAAATCTTACAAAAAAATTCTCTTTTTGCTCTGCTCATCGTATGTATAACGATGTTTTTTCCGTGGAAGAAAATAATAATAATTTCGGAAAATGTCAAAATATACATGGTCACAACTATTTTATTGAAATAACTATATCAGGAGAAATCGATAAACAAAAAGGATATTTTGTGAATCTAAATGAGTTTGCTGAAAAAATACAAATAAATCTCATCCAGAAATTGGATCACACATACCTCAACGAAATAATCCCTAATAGCTTAAGTAAGCCAGTAACAATGGAGATTTTAGCTTCTTGGATATGGCAAATTTTAAATGAAAACTTAACTGAATATAATTTTACAAAAATTAGACTTTGGGAAACAGAAAATAATAGCGTAGAGATTTATAAATAGCTTTCCATAAAATTTATTATAATTTTCTCTCTTCTTCTAATTTCATAAACAAAACGCGGTAGTTGCGCGTTTTTTTTATTGACATATAAAAAATATGCCTCAGTAAAATACAACTTTCTTAATGAGAATATGGAAATATTTAAAATATTATTTTTAGACATTTTTAAATTATATCCTTTCAAAATATTGCTAATGGCTTCAAATAGATCAGTATTAGAGTAACTGGAATCCATAAAATTAGCCAACAACATCCCCAAATCATTAAAATATGATGATTTACACATATCATCTAAATCTAGAAAAATAACTTTTTCTTTTGAGTAATAAATATTGCCCGCATGAATATCATTATGACAAGAAACGAGATTTTTTCTATCAATATATTTAGCGCTCTCTCTAATAAAACTATTAACAAGATCTAAGCGATTATTATTCTTTAAAGCTTCTTTAAAGTGTTGAGGAAAATTATCCCAAGGTAAAAGTTTAAAAGAAATATTTTTACATGCAGAATGAAAACCAAGAATAGCCCTACTTATAATTTTAAAATCTTCTTTTTTTACTCCTTTAATTTTAGAAAGCTTTTCTTTTTCTAATAAAACTATTGAATACTCTTTAGATAAGTAATAATCAATAATGTTAACTGACAAAATATTATTATCTTTAAGCGACAATATAGCGGACACTACTTTATTTACATGTTTTTTATCATGAATAATATTTGAAACAACGTTTTTTTTCTCTATTAATTTTATTATATAATCCCTACCATCACCAAAAATATTAAAAGTAAAGGCAAAATCACTTAATCTTTTTTTTATAACAAAAAAGTTAAATCTCTCTTTTAAATAAGCCCTAATAATTTTATTGGCAGCATTTTTATTCATAACAAAAAAACTAAAGTATTTAAACTTTAGTTTCTAATATAATTCATAAATTCCATTCTGATTGATTCATTCTTTCTAAATGCGCCCCTTAAATCACTAGTAGTCATTTCCCCGTTATATTTTATAACCCCTCTCATCTCTTTACATAAATGCCTTGCTTGAATAACTAAAGCTATTCCTTTTGGTTGCAATATTTTTTCTAATTCATCAACAACATCCTTAACTAATCTTTCTTGAATTTGAAGACGAGCAGAAAAATAATCAACCATTCTAGCAACCTTACTTAAACCGATTATCTTCTTATCAGGTATATAGGCGAAATAATATTTCCCAAAGAAAGGAACCATATGATGTTCACAATAAGAAAAAAAATAACCGGAATCAACGATCATTTGATCGTACATTATTCCATCAGAATTATTCTCAAAGGTTGTTACAACTGGTTTGTTTTTTTTATTATAGCCACGAAAAACTTCAGACCACATTTTCACAACTCTTTGCGGAGTATCTTTTAGGCCATTTCTTTCCGGATTATCCCCAATCATTATTAGCATGTCTCTAACCAGGTTTATTTTTTGATTATCTTTTTTCATGTGATTAATTTACTTAAAATAAATTTAGAACAGTCATTAAAATAATTTATGTCACTGTCCTTATAAGATACAAAACCATGGTTTGCACCTTCAACTTTAAAGACAGTGCAGTTATCGTATTGATTAAAAAAGTCGACACATTCATTCACGTCGCCCAAATCATCTTTATCGCCCTGAACAACAAAAACTCTTCTGTTAACTAACTTAAATAATTTCTCATACTCTAGAAAATAATCAGGGATCACCGGGTTACTATCTTGAAGTAGATTGATGTTTGGCGGAAAACCTAACTTAAAAGGAAAGCCGATAATAAAAATTGATGAGATTTCTTTATTCTTTACCCCTAGGCAGGATAAAGTACTTATAATTGCTCCCAAAGAAACACCGACTAAACTAATTCTATCTGGTTTAAATTTATCTTTAACCAAGGAAATAACCGAATCTAACCAGGCAACCTCTTCCATTAAATCAGTCGATGGGTTTGTATGATTTTC
>JAQVSW010000017.1 GCA_028700345.1 Candidatus Shapirobacteria bacterium
ATGTTCGTCTCGACCAGCTTACTAGTCGTAAAAGAATTTTAGGTCGAGAATTTTTATCAGGTTTACTTCGCTCACTTGGTTATACTGTCGGAACTTTAATTATTTTAGCTATTAGCTATTATTTCCTATCCAAAATCAATTTCAATCAAATGTTTACCGATTATATAAAACAGTTTATCCCCAAGCCAGTGGAAATTAATGTCCCTTTCTCTCAGACCTTACTCGATCAACTTTAGTTAAAAACTTTTTTCGGAGTCTAATTGCTTTTGGGGTGACATCGATAAGTTCATCATTTTCAATAAAATCTAAGGCTTCTTCAATACTATATTTAACGGCCGGTGCCAAAATTATAGCATCATCATTTCCCGCTGATCGCATATTTGTTAGTTGTTTACCTTTACAAACGTTGATTTCCAAATCTCCAATTACTGGTCTAAATCCAACTACTTGACCTTCATAAACTGGCTCGGTTGGCTCCACAAAAGTAATGCCCCGTTTTTGAGCTAAATCAAGTCCAAATGAGAGAGCTTTTCCACTCTGGCTAGCAATTAAAACTCCATTTCTAGTTTTGTAATTTTCTTCTTCCTTATCCTCATAATCCAAAAATAAAAAACTAATTGAAACTTGGCCTCTAGTTTCTGTCATCAGAGTACTTCTAAGTCCCAGGGCATTTCTTTCAGATATTTTATAAATCATTTTAATCCCATTTTTATCATCACTCCTCATATCAAGCATTTTTGCCTTTCTTTTACCCATTTCCGCTGTAATTACTCCTACAAAATCTTCTGGGGTCAAAATAGTTAATTCTGAAAAAGGTTCGAGCCACCCCTTTGGAGTATGTTTTAAGATTACTTCAGGTTTACCAATTTCCATAGCATAGCCTTCACGTCGTAGCTTTTCAATTAACACTGCCAAATGAAGTTCTCCTCGTCCTGAAACTATCATTCGAATACTATCACTGGGATCATCTTCAACTTTTAATCCCAAATTTGTTTCCGCTTCTTCGAGTAGTCTTTCCTTTAGTTCCCTGCTTGTCATAAATCTTGATTCTTCCTTGGCAAAGATTGAGGTATTTGGGCCAAAACTAGCTTTTAGAGTTGGCTGCGTTATTTCAATTGTTGGCAGGGCTACCTGATAGTTAATATCCGTAATACTTTGGCCAATTTCAATTTGTGGTACTCCCGCCAGGTAGACAATTTCTCCACTAAAAGCTTCATCAGTTTCCACTTTATTTATACCTTCATTGACATACATTTTTTCCACTCTAAAGTTTCCTAGTGATTTTTGATCAGCTTTAATTAAGGAAACAAAACTACCTTTTTTAATTTTTCCTTGATAGATTTTTCCCAGAGCAAGTCTACCTAAATATTCATTTTTTTCAAAAGCTGAGACTAGCATTTGAAAAGGTTTTTGATCATCACCTCTAGAGCTGGGAATATATTTTAAGATTGTCTCAAAAAGGGGAGTCGTATCACCTTCAGATTCCATATTTTCTGGCATTTCATAAAAAGTTTTTCCTTCTCTACCGATGGCATATATAACGGGAAAATCAAGTAAATCTTCATCTGAGGCTAGTGATAAAAATAAATTTTCCGTATCTGTAACTACCTCTTTTACTCTTTGGTCTTTTCTATCAATTTTATTAATTACCAAAATAACTTTCAGCCCATAATCCAAAGCTTTTTTTAAGACAAATTTAGTTTGTGAAAGTGGCCCCTCAGCTGCATCTACAATTAAAAGAACCCCATCAGCCATGTTCAACACTCTTTCTACCTCTCCGCCAAAATCAGCGTGTCCTGGAGTATCGATAATATTAATTTTGGTATTTTTGTAAAAAACAGAGGTATTTTTTGACAAAATTGTGATTCCTTTTTCTCTTTCCAAATCATTGCTGTCCATAATTCTCTCCATTGTCATTTCATTCTGATTTTCTCTAAAAGAATGAGTTTGTTTGAGCATGGCATCGACCAGTGTTGTCTTGCCATGATCAACATGGGCAATTACGGCTATATTTCTAATATCACTCTCTATTTGCATCCGTCGATTTTACCACTAAAATACTAACTATGTTTAAGTATAAACCTATTTTTATAGTTTTACTAATATTTGCGGTTTCTTCCGTATTTATTTATAAATACCGTCGACAAATTCCTAGTCCAGAAATTATTGTTGAAAACATTATTCCAGCCCCGACCCTGATCAAAGAGGACGGTCTCCCCAATAAACATTTAATCAAAACCGCCTTTGTTCCCCAGGCCCCAGAAAAAAAATGGGATCAACCTTGGCAGGATGCCTGTGAAGAATCTGCCTTACTTACTGTTCATTATTATTATGAGGCCCAAAATCCAGATATTTCAACTATGATTTCTGATTATCAAACAATTTTTGATTTAGAAAATGATTTCGCCTGGAGTCATGATGTCACTCTCACTCAAATGGCCACTCTCTCAGCCCAGCTTTGGGGCTATCAGAGTGAAATAATCGAAAATCCCACCATTTTAGATTTTAAGCAGTATTTAGCCAAAGATATTCCTATTATTATTCCCGCCAATGGCAAAACCTTATTTAAGGAAAATACTCATTTTAAAAACGGCGGTCCTTGGTATCACAATCTAGTCATTCTTGGTTACGACGATGATAGAGAGCAGTTTACAGTTCATGATGTTGGGACTCAATTTGGCGCCAACTTCCACTATAGTTACGCCACTCTTATGGATTCCATTCATGACTTTCCCCCCTCCCTCAAAAAAGAAGATATCAATCAGGGTATTCCTAGAGCTCTAGTTCTGATAAAATAAGCAATGAAATTTTTAGTTATCTTATTTTCCTTACTATTTTTATCTTCTTGTTCGCTTAATAATTCTCCTCAAATTTCACCTACACCCACTATGACCCCTCAAAATCCAATTGTTGAAGAAAACACTTCAACTCCATCCGCTGTCGTTAATAATGAGACTGTTGTCGCCCTTGACACTATTAATGGTCAAATCGTTATCAAGCTTTACGCCGATAAGGCTCCAAATACTGTCGCTACTTTTATGAAAAAAGTCAGCGAGGGTTTTTATGATGGTCTCACTTTTCACCGAGTTATCGCTGGTTTTATGGCTCAAGGCGGCGATCCTCTTGGTACTGGCACTGGCGGTGGCTCTCAAAAATCTGAACTAAATAATATTCCCTTTGTTAGAGGCACCATTGGTTTAGCTCGTGGACCAAATGTTGAAATCAGCAACGATAGTCAGTTTTTTATTTGCTTTACCACGCAGGGTTGCCAGCACCTAACCGGAGAATATGTTAATTTTGGTGAAGTTATTTCTGGCCTCGAAGTTCTCGATAAAATTGTCCAGGGTGACAAAATATTAAAAATTACCTCTACCACTAAATGAAAAAATTAATCCCCCTATTTTTAATTTTAATAATTGTTGTCTCTTATTTTTTTATTAATTCTCAAAAAACCGATGTTCTTGGCTCAAAGGTTGATGATGCTTCGGCTCAGTTAATTCTTTTTTGGGGTGAGGGTTGTCCTCACTGTGAAAAAGTTAAAGACTATATAAAAGAAAATAATTTGGAATCTAAGGTAAAAATAGTTAGTAAAGAAGTTTATTACAATCAAGATAATCTTCAGGAGCTCGAGCAAACCGTAAAAAAGTGTCCTGAAATTGATTCTAGCCAAGGCGTGGGAGTACCCCTTGCCTTTGATACCCAAAACAGTCTCTGTCTCTATGGTGACACTCCCATTATCAAGTGGCTTGAAAGTAAGTGATACAATTTATCTGTGTCTCTAAAGTCAAAGAAAAAAGAATTTCATTTTAGTTTAGGTGTTTTATTTCGTTGGCTAATTTTTGCCGCGATAATTTATTTTTCTATCAACTATTTATCTAAAAACTACTCATCTAAAAGCTACTTATCTACCGACTACTCAACTAATTTAAATATTGCCGGTGTCAATACCGAGCCTTTAGTCCAAAATGCCACCAATGTTTTTGAAAAATACAAATCTCAGGCTCTTACTTTTATCAACAATCAGTTAACTGATCTCAAAAAACAAATTGTGACCAAAGTTTACGAAGATATTATCAGGAGTATTGAAGGAGACAAAAGATGAATTTAAATGAACTTAGTCAAAAGCTCGAGGCGATTAAAAATAAATTAAATTATTCTGACTTATTAATCCAGGAAAAAAAATTAAAAGAGCAGTCTGAGGATCCCTCCCTTTGGCAAGACCCTCAAAAGTCATCAGAAATTATGCAGTCTCTTTCTGATCTTCAAAAAACTATTGCCAGTACTAATAGCCTAGACAAAGAAATTTCTGATTTACAGGAATTTTCAACCATGCTTGAATCCGAGCCGGATGAATCACTAAAACAGGAATTAGAGTCAAAAATAAAACTAGTAGAAAAAAGTATAGACAGTCTCGAGCTTAAAACCTATTTATCGGGTAAATATGACAAAAATCAGGCTATTTTTTCCATTCATTCCGGTCAAGGTGGCACTGAAGCTATGGACTGGGCGTCAATTTTACAGCGCATGTATCTCCGTTATTTTGATCGTCAAGGCTGGAAATACGAGCTTCTGGACATTACTCCTGGTGAAGAAGCTGGCATTAAATCAGTCTACTTTAAAATTAGTACTCCTTATGCTTACGGTTATCTTCGGCGTGAAGATGGCGTTCACCGCCTAGTCCGACTTTCTCCTTTTAATGCCGACCAACTTCGCCAGACCTCTTTTGCTAAAGTTGAAGTTTCTCCAGTCATTGAAGACTCAAGTGAAATAAATATTCGCCCCGAAGAGATTGAATTTGCCGCTTATCGTTCTGGAGGTCACGGAGGTCAAAATGTCAACAAAGTTTCTACTGCCGTCAGAATTGTTCACAAGCCTACTGGCATTGCCGTCGCTTGTCAAAGTCAGCGTTCTCAGGATCAAAACCGCTTAATTGCCATGGAAATGCTCGCTTCTAAGCTTTGGAGCATTAAACAGAATGAACTTTCTGCTGAAAAAAAAGATATTAAGGGAGAAAATATTATTGCGGGTTGGGGACATCAAATTAGATCTTATGTCCTCCACCCCTACAAAATGGTCAAAGATTTACGAACTCGCCATGAAACTTCAAACACCACTGCTGTTTTAGATGGTGATTTAGATGATTTTATTGCCGCTGAATTAAAACTATGAAAAAAACCTTAAAAATATTTCTTATTATTTTATTTTTTATATTATTTATTGCGATTATATCTTTTGCCTATTTATCAAAAAAAACTAATCAGTCATTTTTTTATTTTCCTAAAACAATTATTAGTGCTTTAAAGTATTCTCCGGTAATAGATAAACCCAATTTCATCATTTTAGGAGTTGATAAAAGGGACGACTGGCTAGAAAAAACTCTTACTACTGACACTATCATTTTTTCTCAGCTTGATCCCCAGAAAGCTAAAATTCATCTTTTTTCCTTGCCTCGCGATTTGTGGAGCTATTTTACTGACACTAAAATCAATCAAATATATCCCTTATCTTTAGAGAAAAATGATTCACAAGCTAAATTTGAATTTATTTCGGAGAATTTCGCCTCCATCTCCGGCCAGCCCATTGATCGGGTTTTGGTTTTATCAACTGAGAATTTAAAAGAGTTGGCAGATATCCTGGGTGGAGTTGATCTTTATTTAGAAACTGGTTTCAAAGACGAGCTTTATCCCAATCAGGCTTATATTAAAGATCCTGATTCCGGCGCTCCCATATACAAGACCGTAGAATTTAAAAGTGGCCCTCTTCACCTTGATAGTCGCAATATCTCTGAGTTTGTTCGTTCTCGAAAAAGTGCCGACACCGCCAGTAATGGTGGCACTGATCTTGGCCGCATTGAGCGCCAGCAACTTTTGATTAATGCCCTAATTGATAAGCTTAAAAGTTCTCTTCACAGTCCAGAAATATTATTTAAACTTTATCAGTTTTGGGGGACACTAGAACATAATTTTTCTGACACCGAACTCCTGTCATATTTATTTCGATTTCGTAGTTCACTTAGTAAAATTGAAATAATTCGCCATTCAATCAGCATCGGTGAAGATCCAAAGGTAAATCTTATCTATCATCCCCAGAAATTTATTAATGCGCAGTGGGTTTATCTGCCTCAAAATAAAGATTATTCGTCTCTCCACACTTTTATTTCCCAGTCTCTAAACTCACTCTAATTTTTTTTGATATACTGATTCTATGGATATTCCAAATCTTTCAACTAGTCCGCCTCCAGCTTCAGCTTCCTCATCCAAAACTATCCCTTCTACAAAGGTGAAATCTCCATCATTATTATCACCCAAAATTTTAATGATAATATTAGTTATAGCCGTAGGAGCCGGTTATTTTATTTCTCGCCTTATTCCTCTTTCTACTTCAAATACAGCCTCATTTTTATCAAGTGAGCCAGGGGCTATTAGTACTGAAGATATTACTGACAAATCGGCCATTGAAGTTGGCAAGCTTTATGGTGATACCGCCACTATTTTTAAAGATTCAGCCACCGGTACTGTCGAAAAAGGTTCTATCAATGGAGTCGGGACTCATATCCTCAATCGTGAAGGTGGTGCCTCTCAGAGGGCTTCTTTAACCTCGTCTGTGGTTGATCTTGACCTTTTTGTCGATCGCAAAGTTGAGGTCAAGGGTGAGACCAATGCTTCCAAACAAACCAATTGGCTACTTGATGTTGGCAGTGTTAAAGTCTTAGAGTAAACAATGGAAATAGTCTTTGACAAAGTTACTAAAAATTACGGTCCTATCAATGTTTTTGAGGATCTCGAATTAAAAATTGAGCCTGGAGAATTTATTTTTGTCACTGGACCTAGTGGCTCAGGCAAATCTACTCTAATCAAATTAATTTTAAATCAGATCAAGCCCAGTAGTGGTGATGTCCTTATTAATGGCGTGGCTATAAATCATCTCAAAAGTAAAAGTGAAATCGATAAAATTAGGCGTAAAATAGGCGTCGTTTTTCAGGATTATCAGCTAATTAACGATTTGACTATTGAAGAAAATATTGCCTTAAATCTGGATATTATCAATTATCCTCAAAATAAAATTCTTTCTCGAATCGATGAGGTGGTCAAAATGGTCAAGCTCCAGCATCGTCATTTCCTTTTCCCTTCTCAGCTTTCCGGTGGTGAGCTTCAAAGGGCTTGTCTGGCTCGAGCTCTAAGCATTGAGCCTGAAGTTATTTTAGCTGATGAACCGACTGGTAATTTAGATTCTGCCAACGCCTGGAATTTATTAAAAATCTTTAAAGATATTAATAAAAATTTAAAAACTACTATTATAATGACGACCCACAATCCTGATTTTATTGAATCTTTAGATAAAAAAATTATTAATTTAGGAAAAAGCGAGCATGGGATTACTTAAACTTACTCTTCACCACATTCGCCGTTCTCCTTTTCAAAGTGCGATTGCTTTTTTAACTGTTTTTACGTGTTTTTTTATTTTAAACTTTTTCCTTTTAGTTAATCGTGGCCTTAGTGGAGTTTTAAATCATTTTGAAAGCAAGCCAGAGATTACTATTTTTCTCAAAGATGGACTTGATGAGGCTAAGGTAGAATCAATTCAAAAAGAACTGGCCTCCTATCCTGAAGTCAAAGAAATTCGCTATATTTCCAAAGAAAAAGCTCTTTCTCTTTACAAAGAAATGAATAAAGATAATCCACTTTTAACCGAAATGGTGACTGCCTCAATTTTGCCCGCCTCTTTTGAAGTCTCAGCTTTTAATCCCAAAGTTCTCGAAGATATTGCTCAAAACTTTTCTTCCAAAAAAGATATCGTTGATGAAATTATTTATCAAAAAGATATTATCCAGTCTCTTCTCTCCTGGACAAAAATTATTCGTCAGTCAGGACTTGTCTTGATTAGTGTCTCTGTTTTAATCGTCTTTGTCATGATTTTTACTCTGATCGGGATGAAAATAAACAATCGCAAAGATGAAATTAAAATTTCCAGACTTCTCGGTGCTTCAAAATTTTATGTCAAGCGCCCCTTTTTACTCGAAGGTGTAATCTATGGCTTTTTTGGCTCACTTTTGGGTTTTCTTTTAAGCTTTTTAATTATTTATAATCTTCGTTCTCTCATTAATGCTTTTTTCCAACCTATTATTTTTGTTTCTGAGCTAAGTCTCTTTGAGCCTCTTCTTCTAGCTATAGAAATCCTCCTCGGTATTCTGATTGGTTTATCTGCTAGTTGGCTCGGGGCTAGAAGATATATCAAATGGTAAAAAAAATATTTTTAATTTTATCTCTCTTTTTTCTGACTTTTTCTATTCCAATTAGGGCTGAATCCACTGAAGAATTGGGAAAGCAAATTGAGGAGTATACTCAAAAACTTTTTGAACTGGCAAAGTCAAAAAACACTCTTAGCAATCAAATCAAAATATTTGATACTCAAATTGCTCAAACTCAGTTAAAAATAAAGCAAACTAGCAATAGTATTGATATTTTAAAAAAAGACATTAGTGATTTAAGCGTCAAAATTGGCGATTTAGACATTTCTCTTAATCAACTTTCCGCTATTTATATTCAAGAAATTGCTCAAAATTACAAGCTTCCCAAGAGAATTCCGCTTTTAAGTCTAATTAGCTCTGGTTCTTTTAATAATTTTTTTGAAAATTATAAATATCTTTCTATCATTCAAAAAAATAGTCAAGAAAATCTTTTAAACTTAGAAACCACTCGCACCAATCTTGATCTTCAAAAACAAGCCAAAGCTGAAAAACAAAAGGAGCTTGAGATTATGGAAAAACAACTTGCCTCACAGCAAAAAAGCCTAGCCACTCAAAAAAGTTCAAAAGTTGGACTTCTGGAAATTACCCGAAATGATGAAGTTCGTTATCAAAAGTTAAAAGCGGCTGCCGAAGAAGAACTCAGTTCTCTTTTAAATGCTACTTTTAAAGACAAGAGAAATGTTAAAAAAGGTGAATTAATCGGTGTTATGGGTAACACTGGTTATTCATTCGGTGATCATCTTCATTTTGGACTTTATAATCTCAGTGAAAGCCATATTGCTTCATGGTCTTATGCCAATGATATTGATGCCACCGATTATTTAAACCAACACCGCTGGCCGATGAACGGTGTTGATTCCATTGGTGATGTCTGTGGTGCCAATGCGACCACAAATTGTATTACCCAGCTTCGTGGTCATACTCCCTATGCCTATCTTTACTCAGATCGTTTTCATCACGGTCTTGACATGGTTTCCAGTGATAAGAGAGTTTTTGCGATTGAAGATGGGGTTGCCTATACTTATCGAAACGCCAAATCATCACTAGGCAATCACGTCAAGCTCTTCCACCCCGACGGTAAAATGTCCCTTTATCTCCATTTACAATAAGATAAGCCCTCCTTGTCAAGGGAGGGTGCCCGCAGGGCAGGTGGGTTTACAATAAAAATCCCCCGCCTTTCAACAGGGGATTTACTATTCAATTATTTATCTATTAATCTATTTATCTATTTATCTATTTATCTCTTTAGTATCCTCTAGCAACTTTTCTCATAGCCAGAGCAATTACAGACAGACTCAAAACTATGGCTGACTTTACCACTAAATCGGTATTACCAGTTACTGGAATTACCTTTCCGTTTAAATAAAATGTAGCTGTATCTTTGTCATAAACATTGTTATTTTTTACATCCACGACATTTGTCTGAGAATTCCAGGTACTAGAATTAATGACCTTGGTTCTAATGGTAAAAGTTCTACTTTCACCAGCTTCTAGCTTATCAATCTTCCACACTATTTGACGATTAGTTTTGTCAATTTCTCCTGGAGCTAAAATTATTTGATTAACAACAGGGTAATAATCGGTAACGACTAGATCGTAAAGGATATCTTTACCAGTATTTTCAACCACAACTCTGTAGTCAACAATATCGTCGTTAACAAAGATTTTTTGATCTTGGCTAATGTTGTCATAAAAATTAGAATCATTTATAGGTCTAATTTTTTTATCAATCGAAATATTATAATTTATTTCTCCCTGAGAGTAAGCATCAGCAAATACTCCACTAGGAAAAACCAAAGCGGTCAAAAGCATTAGAGTTAAAATTATTTTTTTCATATAAATAAATGACAATAACTATTATTAGAGGATATTATACTCAATTTTTCTCAGGAGTCAAGTCATTTGCTATACTTTCATTATGAAAAATTATTTAATCGATGAACTTTCTGTATTTTTTCCCTGTTATAACGAAGAAAAGAATATCGAGGCTACTGTTGACAAAGCTGTCAAAGTTCTCGAAAAAACGGCAAAAAAGTGGGAAATTATTATTGTCAACGATGGCTCCAAAGATAAGACAGGAGATGTCGCTTTAAAAATTAAAAAGAAATATCCAAATATTAAAATAGTGACTCACAGCCCCAACCGTGGCTATGGCGGCGCCTTTAAAAGTGGCCTTTACAGTGCCAAGTATCAATGGATAAGCTTCACTGATTCTGATGGACAATTTGATTTTTCCGAAATTAAAAACTTTATTGCCACTCAAAGAAAGACCAAGGCAGATATTGTAATTGGATATTATCTCGGGCGTAAAGTTTCAAAAGCAGTGATTATTTCTTCTAAAATATGGGAATTAATTGTCTTTATCCTCTTTGGGCTCAAAGTCAAAGATATTGACTGTGGCTTTAAATTTATCAGTAAAAAAGTAGTTGATAGTATTCCCAAATTAGAGGCCGAAAGGGGAGCCTTTATTAGTAGTGAGTTTCTCATTAAAGCTAAAAAAGCCGGTTTTAAAATAGTCGAAATCGGTGTTCATCACTATCCGCGGACCGAGGGTCAAGCCACAGGCCGTCAGCTCAAAGTCATCCTCAAAAGTTTTTCCGATCTTTTCAGACTTTGGTTCAAAATTAATTTTACTCGTGTTTAAAAAATTCTTAACTAAAAATTGGCTTTTGCTCCTTATTCTACTAATTACTGCTTTTTGCCGTCTTTACCGTATTTCAGATTATATGGAATTTCTTGGTGATCAAGGTCGAGATGTGGTCATTGTTCG
>JAQVSW010000018.1:0-3358 GCA_028700345.1 Candidatus Shapirobacteria bacterium
CCAAAAAGAATACTGGGTTTGGGAGACTTTTTGGTTTTTATGGGAGCATCAATGTATTTTTGATCAACTCCATTTTGAAAATATTGAATGTCGCGACGACCAGTAAGATCGGATATTATTTGCTGATCTTCGATACCAAAGGCGACGACAGTATGGGTATTTTTCCAGTAGTGGGTTTCCCAGTATTTGAGTTTTCGGACATCAATCCAAAGAAGGGGTGACAAAAGCTTTTTCCAGCCCTTGAGAGACTCGACATAGTGTTGATAAACGGCGTATTCAATGGTTAAATCAACCAAAACTACCGGGATATCGGTCTTGGGAATATTGGGCATGGGGTAAAAACAATCACAGTGAATAAGATCAAATTTTTGGCTGTCAATTTCTTTTTGAATAGCTTTTTTAAAATCATCGGAAATATAATTGACCACGAGAAAAGGATAGGGACTGATGGCCGCAGTTAAAACTTTTTTAAGATCCCAGGTCTTGCCTCTTTTGACAATAATTATTTTTTCACAGTACTGCCGTAGATCCTCAACCCCTTCTTCGTCTCGACTAAAACAAATTAAAGTAATTTTATTTTTTGACGCCAAATATTTAATAGAATAAAAAGAGGAGCGCTGGCCTCCAGACTGTGAAAGTCTGGGGATATAGGGGGTGATCATCAAGATATTTCTTTTTTTGGTCATTTTTTGAGAGTTAATGATTGATAATAAAGTGCCATTAAAATCCAAAGAGGGTATGCCACTTTTGAGGCTTCAAAGATATCAATAAAAATGGCATTACTCCAGATACAGATCATAACGGAAAAAAAGATTAGAGGGAGCTGGGAGTAGAAATCGCCTTTTCTTTTGATAATAAAGGGGAGACTTTTTACAAATAGATAAATAAAGATAAAAGAAAAACTAAGAAAACCTAAAAGCCCACTTTCACCTAAAAATCGGAGATAATCGTTGTCAGTGGCGAGGGTGATGGAGCCAAGACCGGTGCCAAGGAGAGGATTTTTCTTAAAGGCGGTGATGGCCCGGGGCCATTCAACATTGAATCTGATTTCACCCGAGCGGGCCACGCCAGCATCGGCGTCAATTGGAATAAATTCGTCTAGGGGCTGATGACGGAAAACAGTGGGAATGGGGGTGGTATAGGCGATAAGAGGGGCCTTAGTGGGAGAAATAAGGGGGGCGGCAGTTGGAGGTGCGGCAGTGGGAAGCAAGACTGTAGTCGTAGTTTTTTGGGGAGGAGAGAAAATTTTTAGAGTAGCCAGGAGGCGCTGATTTAGGTCTTTGGAATTAAAAAAACTAAAAATAATTAAAAAGGTAAGGGGTATCACCCATAAATATTTGCGGATTAAAATTAAACAAAGAGTGGCTGAGCCCCAAAAGGCAAAGATGGAAATACGGGAAGCGGTCAGGGTGAGCAAATGAAAACCAATAAGAAATAACACAAAGGAAACAATTTTTAATTTTTTATTTTTAATTAAAAGAGCTACAGCTAAAACGGGAATTAAAAGGAGACTAAGATAGGCGGCCAGATCGTAGTGTCCGGCAAAGGTGGAAGAGATTCTGGTCCAGATATTCATTTGGAGAAGCTGGCCCTTGGAAAACTCCTCATTCATAGTAGAAATGACAGGAAACTGTAAATATTTTTGACCATAGCCAAAAATGGCGATGCCTACTAGGGCAATCAAAGAAAATAAATAGGGATAGAGAAAATCTTTTTTAGTTTTTATGCTCTGAAGAGTTATAAAAAAGAGAGAAATATATTCAAAGCGACGAAAGGTATTTAAAATTAAAATGCTAGGACGGCCGACCTGATAAATTAAAATGGCATTGAGGGTACTCAGTATAATGGCGATAAAATAGGCAATAAACAGTGGGGTAATTTTATATTTAAAAACGGGAAAACGGTTTTTAATTTGCCATACAAGCCAGGTTAAAATGCAGGCAGCCACGACGATATCGTCAAGTCTGATGGCGACATAAGTCCCCTTTACTGTCATCAGAGGAAATTTGGGATAGAGAGGAATAAAGACAATTAAAATTGAAAGCAGAATGCGATGAATGTTTATATTTTTGAACATAGGCCTTGGTAGGTGGGATTAATAAGAGAGCGCAGAGTGGCATTTATTTTTAAAGAAAAACGGAGAAGAGGGAGCTGCCAGCGAGGGCGATGTTTTTTAAAAAAGGAGATTACTCCCTGATATTCGCGAAGTAAGGGTTGAGATTTGTCTGTGGCTGAGGCGCCACCAAGATGAATAATCTGGGGCCCAACTAGATACCAAGACTGAGACTTGGGGAGAGCTAAATGCATGCGATAGCACCATTCAACTTCTTCACCATACATAAAATAATTTTCATCAAAACCCTGAGTTGTATCTACAATTGAGCGGCGGAGGAGCATAAAGGCACCACTGATCCAGTCTTGGGGATGGTCTTTTAAAAAAAACTTTTCGCGGGTATAAAAGTGCGGTGGATGAGGATGAAAGGGTTTAACAAGAAAATTAAAAAAGGGTAAATCGTCAAGCCCAAAAGACCAGGCCAGAGTATTTAAAAGACTAGGGAAATAACCACCACAGCCCTGGATGCTTAGGTCTTTATTAAGGAGCTGGGCAGTGCAAAGATGAGCCTCGGGGTGAGTGGAGAGCCAGTTTAAGGACTGGCTGATGGCCGAGTGAAGAATGAGAGTGTCGGAATTTAAGAGGAGTAAATAATTTCCCCGGGCGATTTTAATCCCCTGATTATTGGCTCTGGCAAAACCTAAATTAGTATGATTAGTAATTAGTTTAATAGTAGTTAGTTTCTTAAGCTCTTTAACCGAATCATCAGTGGAACTGTTATCGATGATAATAATTTCAGTGGGGATTTTGTCGCTATTATCAATTTTATTTAAATTAAAAGTTAGTCCCTTGTCTTTTTGAATTGATTTTAGACAATCTAAAGTTATGGCTGAGGTGTTGTAAGAGACAATAATAATAGAAAGGAGTGGATTAATGGGCATTATTTTTTTTGAAATAGCGGTAAAGATAAAAGAGGCCAATTAGAGATGTCTGGATGATAATAAAATTTAAAATTCGAACAAAAGGCGAGGTAGAAATAATTTTTAAGCTAATTTTGCTTTTATATTCAATGCCTTTATAAATCATTTTATTGACGATTCTTTTTTCGGGTTTAGTAAAGACATCGTTTTCCCATTCATAGCCATTGATATAAAGTGACTCTTTAAAGGGGAGGGAAAATTCTTCAAGGTAGTAGCTTTGCATGGTGTCGCGAAAAATAGTTTTGGCGTATTCTGGGGGATAATTAAGGCGAATTAAGACAGGACTGGTATATACTGAGCGGTAAAAATTAATCACTTCGGTGCG
>JAQVSW010000018.1:3458-10992 GCA_028700345.1 Candidatus Shapirobacteria bacterium
AACTTTTAGAATTAAAAGCCAAAATTCAGACAAGATAGTCAAGAGGCGATTAATAATTTTGGGAAAAAGGTTTTGGGGGGTTACTTTTTGACCAAGATATTGATTCATAAATGAATTATACCCTGTCGATTACAAAAGTTGCTGAAAGAGTAAAGAGAGGTCACGGGCTGACTTTTTCCAGGTAAATTTACTAGATTGCTCCTTGCCTTTGCGAATTAATTTTTCTGAAAAATCATTATCTTGAATTTTGCCAAAGGCAGTGATTAGGGAATTGATGTCCTCGGGATCGATATAGAGGGCAGAGTCTTTTAGTACCTCTTTTAGAGAAGGGATAGAGCTGGCGATGACGGGGGTACCAATACTTTGACTTTCAATAGCGGGGATACCAAAACCTTCGTAAGTACTGGGAATAACAAGGCAGATGGCTCCTTTATAAAGAGCCCACTTTTCTTTTTCGCTAATAAAATCAGTAAAAATGACTTCATGAGTAATTCCAAGTTTTTTTAAAACAATTTCAATTTCCTGATAAAGCCAGCCTTTTTTACCAGCAATGACGAGCTGATAACTTAGAGTTTTAGAGGAGTAGCTTTTAAGATAAGTAGAAAAAGCTTTTATTAAAAATGGGTAATTTTTGTTGGGCTTGAGGGTGCCAACAGCCAAAAAATAGGGAGAATTTATTTTAAATTTTCTTTTAACTTTTTGAATTTCCTGTTGGCTGATTTGGGGGGGCTCAAAAACGCCATTGTAGACAATGGAAATTTTTTCGGGAGGAATTTGATAGGTATTTATCAGTTCATTTTTGGTAAAAATGGAAACGGCGACAATATGTTTTGCCCTATCAATAGATGATTTAGTCCAGTTTATCAGCTGATATAAATCTTTTTTAGTAAACTGCTCCTGATAATTAAGGTAGCCTATGTCGTGAATGGTGGGAATGGTGGGGACAGGAGAAAAGGCGGGTGAATAGTGACTGGGAGAATAGAAAAGCTTTAGCCGAGGTCTTTTAAATAAAAGGTGGAGGGGTAGGGCAAATTTTGTCCAAAGAAATTTAGGGCCAAAAACTAGGTAATGCCAATGATCGCTTTCGGGAGGTAGGTCAGAAAAGGCTTTTTCTTTGAGGTAAATATAATAATTTTCTTTTTTATTTTGACGATAAAGCTCCCAGAGAAGATTAAAAGCATATTGACCGACTCCGACGCGGATATTTGTGTTGGCTTCATTGCCATCAATCCCAATCATTATCTAATTTTACTATAGATATCTAAAGTTTTTATGGCGGTCTCATCCCAGGAAAATTTACTGGCGGCTAATTTACCACTACTGGATAATTGTTTTCGAAGTGAAGCCGAGGATAAAAGCTTAAAAATTCCCTGATAAATACTTTGAACTGAGCGAGGGTTGACCAAAATTCCCGATTTACCGACTATTTCTGGCATTGAAGAGAGATTGCTAGTTAGGACAGGGACGCCGACCTTCATCGATTTGATGACTGGTAGACCAAAGCCTTCATAAAGAGAGGGATAAGCCAGAAATAGAGCGCTGGCATGGAGAGCCACCATATCTTTTTCGGGGATATAGCCGAGAATTTTGATACAGGGATTTTTGAGATGGATAACATCTTTGCCCCAGCCATATTTACCGGTAATAGCTAGCTCGACGGGAGAGCGGGGGTGTTTTTGATGATAGAGATTAAAGGCCTGGATAAGACGAGTTAAATTTTTACGAGGTTCTCTGGTGCCTTGAGATAAAATAAATTTTTTGAGGCCATATTGTTTTTCGATAGCGGTTTTTTTGCGAGCTTGATACTGGGGACTTTGTTTTAAAAAGTGATCATATTTATCTTCGGCGGCCTCATAAACAACTTGGCATTTTAAAGGACTGATGCGAGGAAAGATTCTTAGAAGATCTTTTTTGGTATTTTCAGAAACACAGATAAAAGAATGACATTGTTTTTGGGCCCAGTACATTTTTTGTTTATGGGTGGTGACAATTTTGGAGTGGAGCCAGATGGGACTGATGAAGGGTGCCAGATCATGAACGGTGGTGATGCTTTTGGCCTTTAAGGTGGGTGGCTGGGTCCAGTCAGAGGTGTGGAAAATATCGCATTTACCAATAAAAGCTTCGATGGGAATAATATGTAATTTGTTCCAAAGAAAGGCTAAAAATGATTGAGGGAAATGAAAATAATAGATTTTGACATTTTTATATCTGACTAAAGCAGAAATATCTTTGGGGAGAGGTAGGCGGAGAGAGGAAAAAAAGAGTTTGTAAAAGTTTTGGCGATCATTTTTGAGAAGGTGGCGGACGAGATTGAGAGTATAGTTGCTAACGCCGGTGCCATAGGCCGTAGAGGAAACATCAATGCCGATTATCATAATATGTCTAATTGTATCAGATACTTAATTTAATATAATCCCGTATTTTTAGATTTAATTTACTGGCAGTGTCGGCACTCAGCTCGATGACATATTTTGTGGGCTCGGAGCTTTTGTAAAGGGTTAATTGAAAATCAGATTTTCCGATTTCAGGAGAAGCAGTGTAAATATCAGTAATCTCACCACTTTCTTTGATAAAGATAATGTCGAGAGGGATGAGAGTGTCCTTCATCCAAAATGTTTGAATAGACTCAGATTTAAAGATAAAAAGCATGCCACAACTGGGACAGAGCTCAGTGCGGCCGGATAAACCTTTGGCGAGTAGATAGGGAGTATCGGCAATTTGTAGATTAAATATTTCGGAACCTATTTTTTGAGTAGTACTTTTTGGAGATGAGGGTTTAAAGATAATTAGTTTAATAGATAAATAGATAAGTAGAGAAAGAATAATAAAAATAATTAGATATGTAGTTTTTGGCATAGTTTCTCTCCTATTTTATCCCAAGTGAAATGGTTAAGTAGATAAGTAGATGAGTAGTTTAGTAGTTTAATAGACAATATTTTATTTTTTAAATCGATAGCGTTTCCCGCTTTAAAAATTAAACCACTCTGAGTTTTAGTAATGATTTCAATTGAGGCGGGAATATCGGCAGCGATGACTGGTTTTCCCCTGGCCAGAGCTTCGATGAGGACGAGGCCAAAAGATTCCTGAAGTGATGGGGAAATTAGGAGAGAAGAGTTGTCTAGTAAAGTAGACAAGTAGTTATTAGGAAAATTAAAAATAATTTTAATACGATTTTTGATTGAGAGAGGCAAAGAGTCAATTTGTTTTTGAATAACGGGGAAATAGAGTGTTTTTTGACCAGCCAGAGTGAGAGTATATGACGGGGGCAGCAGAGAAAAGGCCTTAATTAAGGTAGGAATATCTTTGTGGGCGGAAAAGGAACCGATAAATAATAGATTAGTAGATGAATAGTTGAGTAGATTAGTAGTAAGTAGTGGAGTAGTGGAGATGAAGCTTTTGTCGACGCCGTTGCCCAGAAGGATGAGTTTTGATTTGGGAATATTTAGCTTTTTGTTAAAATAATTAGTTTCAAAATCGGTGAGAGTCCAGATATAATCGGCGGATTTTAAGGTATTTAAAAGAATAGGAGTTTGAAAATCTGGATCGGTGGGGTGAAAAGAAGCGTTAATGATCAGTTTAGTTGAATAGTGGAATAGATGAGTAGATAAAAAGCGGAGGAGGCGGGCGTAGAGAACCATAGTGGTAGGCAGGGGGCCGGCGAGAATATAGTCGGGACGGAATTTTAAAATAGAAATTAGAGCTGAGATAAAAGAAAAAGGAGAGAAGATGGGGCCTTTGCTTATGGTTCTAAAATTTTGGAAATAGCGGCCAAGGAATTTAAAAGGACGATGGAGGTAGGTAATGACGGGAAAAGATAAAACATTTTTTGGGAGATGCTTTAGCGGTTTATATTTTTTTGTAAAATCATCGGTGGATTGACAATTGGTAGTGACAACTAAAATGTGATGATTTTGAGACTCTAAATACTCCCCCATTTTGGCAATCACCCGAGAGCCACCATCAATCGCTGGAGGGTAAATATGAGTTAATAGTAAAAATCGAGCCACTGGTATAGTATATTTCATTGATGCTAAATAGTTTTAAAAAGATTTTGTTTTCCAGATGGGCCCGAATGATTTTTTCGGCAATACTTATTTATTTTGCCTTTAGAAATGCAGATTTACCTCAGCTTTATGCCAATTTATCAAGTGTCTCTTGGCAGCTGATAGTCGTTTTAATTTTACTTAATGTGATTTCGATGCTCATTGGGGGCCTTCGCTGGGCGATTTTGGTACTAGGGAGGGTAAAATTTGCCGATATTTTAATTTTTACCAAGGCCTCTTTTACGGGTTCTTTTTACGCCTTGTTTTTTCCCTCATCGGTGGGAGGAGATCTTTTAAAATGGACAACACTACTGACAAAATATCCCGAGATTTCTAAATTAAAGCTGGCGGGGACGGCGCTAATTGATAGAGTGATTGGATTTAGCGCTTTTTCTTTTTTAGCTTTTTTGTCTTTAATTTTAGGAAAAATACTTAAATATCAATTTCCCAATATTTTATTTTGGTTATTTTTAGGGATAAATATTGCTTTGATTGTTTTTTATGTTTTAGTTTTTGCCTTAGATTTTGAAAAAATTATTTTTAAACATAAATTTCTCAGTAAACTGCTAGAGATAGTTGATCTGTTAAAAAATAGTAATAAAAAAAGAATAATCATTTGCTTCTTGATTTCTCTTATGGCTCAACCCTTTTGGATGATGATTAGCTATTTTATGTTTAGAGGCCTAGGGGTAGATTTACACCTTATTCAAATATTTATTTTTATGCCGATTATTTCACTGATATTAACTTTGCCAATTTCATGGGCGGGATTTGGAGCTAGGGAAAATTTATATGTTTATTTTTTAGCACCGCTTGGATACTCAGTAGAAAAACTGCTTTTTGTTTCGACCTTTAGTGGAGTGATAGGGATTTTGGTGGCGCTACTGGGTGGACTGATGCTACTATTTTAGATAAGTAGTTGAATAGATAAGTAGATAAGTAGTTGATAGATAAATTAAATTTTTAGAGTGAGACTTGAACCGAGACCTTTGGATATTTTTTTTAGAAGCTCAAGTGAAGGATTAGCGTTCATCGATTCAATCCGACTAATAACGGCTTGAGTGGTGTTGGCTTTTTTGGCGAGAAGTCGCTGTGATATTTTTTTCTTTAATCTTTTTTCAATTATTTGGCAGGCGAGGAGGTATTCTGGCTCTGACTCTTTCCAGGCTTTTCTAAACTCTGGATCTTTAAGTGACTCTTTTAAATGTTCCCTAAATGATGGTAATATCATTAAATTTTTCATAATTAAATGATATCTTTTATGATATTATCTGTCAAGGAGTTGTTTTAATATTTTCAAAGCAGTATTAATTTCTTTTTCGGGAGTTTTTTGTGATTTTTTTATAAAGGCGTGAAGAATTAGAATTATATCTTTGTATTTGAGTGTATAAATTATTCTGATGCTATCTTGTCCGAGAATTCTGATTTCCCAAAGAGGAGTACCTGTTAATTTTTTAATGTGAGGCTGAATTGAAGATAGTCCATAAGTTTCTATATTTAAAAATATTCTAAAAATCTTTGCTTTTTGTTTTTTGCTTAAAGAATCAATATAATCTTTTGGTGGAGATATATTTTTGTTTTGATCCAAGAAATATTCAATTTTTTTCATGTAATTATTATTACATATAATTAAAATATTAGTAGTTGAATAGATAAGTAGTTGGGAAGTAGAATAGATTAACTGTCAGGAAGTCCCGCAACGGCGGGATGGCAACCGAGTCCCGATTGATCGGGATCACGGTGCCTTTCTAAATAGAGATATTTAGGAGACAGGCCTTATTAATTAAAAAAGGAAAAATATGAATTATTCCCAATTTTCGTCCGAGTCAGTAGGGGCTGGTCATCCCGATAAAGTTTGTGACCAAATTTCTGATGCGATATTAGATGAAGCTCTAAGGCTTGATAAAAACTGCCGAGTGGCAGTAGAGACACTGGTAACTGTTAATAAAATAGTGCTAGCTGGTGAAGTGACATGTAATGAAAAAATTGACTTTGAAAAGGTAGCCAGGAATAAGATTAGAGAAATAGGTTACGACAAAGAAATTTATAATTTTAGTGATAAGTCCCCCATCGAAGTTTATATTCACGAGCAGTCGGCTGATATAGCCCTCGGAGTCGATAATGAAGGCGCTGGCGACCAGGGAATGATGTTTGGCTACGCCTGCGACGAGACCAAGGAATTGATGCCACTACCAATAGTGCTGGCACATAAGCTGTGCCGACGAATGGATGATCTGGAAAAAAGTGAAAAATGGATTAGGCCTGATGGCAAATCGCAGATGACAATTAGTAAAGTAGATGAGAAGTTGAGTAGATTAGAAAGAATTGTTTTGGCTAAACCCCTCGATTATGCAAAAGATATTGATTTTAAACAATATTTTTATGACCAGGTGGTGCTGCCGGTAATAAATGAATATAATTTAAATATTCCAATAGATAAGGTAATCTTTAATGGGACGGGTAAATGGGAAATAGGCGGTCCAAGTACTGATACCGGAGTGACTGGTCGAAAAATTGTCGTTGATACTTATGGTGGGATGGGGAGAATTGGCGGAGGCTGCTTTTCTGGCAAAGATCCGACCAAGGTTGATAGAAGCGGTGCCTACGCGGCCCGGTATCTGGCCAAAAGTGTGGTGGCAGCAGGTCTGGCATCACGCTGCGAAATAGAGCTGGCCTATGCCATTGGGGTAAAGGAGCCAGTGGGAAAAGGAATAGAGACTTTTGGGACAGCCAGGAAAAGTGACAAGATTATTTATGATTTTGTCTGGAATTTAATGGATTTATCAGTCAAAGGAATTATTGATAAATTTGATTTAAAAAGACCTATCTATCAGCATACGGCTAAATATGGCCATTTCGGCCACGAGGATTATCCGTGGGAAAAAATAGATAAATAGAGAAGTAGATGAGTAGATAAGTAGTTGATTAGATAAATAGTTAAGTAGTAGGATGAGTGTATGTTATATCACAATATTCTAGTATGGAAGAAGGCACATGAATTTACACTTCAAATCTATTTAATTACTAAAAAATATCCAAAAGACGAACTTTTTGGAATTGTTTCACAAATGAGAAGAGCGTCTAGTTCTGTACCGGCGAATATAGTTGAGGGGAACGCCAGAAGATCTAGTAAAGAATTTGCTCAGTTTTTAGTTCAAGCTAGAGGTTCTTTGTCTGAAACACAATACTTTTTAGAATTATCAAAAGATTTGCAATATATTTCTGTTATTGAGTATGAAAGTTTGACTAATTTATCAATTGAGGTGGCCAAGATGTTAAACTCTTTGTTAACAAAGATTAAAGCTTGTAGTTACTAAACTACTAATCTAATTATCTATTAATCTAATTATCTATTAATCTACTTATCTAACCATGATTCTAATCGTTGGCGGGGCCGGATACATCGGCTCAACAGTAAACAAAGAATTAACCAAAGCGGGGTTTAAAACAGTTGTATTTGACAACCTATCTACCGGTAAAAAAGAGCTGGT
>JAQVSW010000083.1 GCA_028700345.1 Candidatus Shapirobacteria bacterium
ATCCGAGTAGTATTCCAGCAGGGGAGCAAAATTAATAATATAGGGTTCTTAATAGGTAGTATATAATTTTGACATGGAAGAGAATTTATCTCCAAAAGTTGAATCTAAAATATATATTGATACGGATTTGGGATCTGTTCGTATTTTAAGAGGACTAAACCAATTTGAAGCAGAAAAAAATATTCCTAATCTTTTTGGAAAATCAGTCCGAGAAAGATATTTCCAAATTCGTAAGGGTATTTATGGAGAATTTGGAAATGTAAAGCTAGACGATATTGCTAAATTGGTTTCAGATAATACGAGGGAGTGGCCTAATAGAGAGTTAGTAAAAAATTTATATTTGCCGAATCTTTATGAGTTTATAGATAGTGAAAATAAAAGAATTTCAGATTTAAAAAACCCGGAAGAGAGAAAGGAACAAGGAATGAGGTTGGCAATAACAAACTATATGTTAGGGCTAATGATTCACCAAGCAATCGATGGTAATGGACAAACCCAACGTGTCATCGCTCTTTCATACATACACGAACATGATGAAGAAAAAAGAAATCATTTTTTACCTATAAAATATGATGAAAGATCAGATAAATTCTTACCTCAATTTATAGTAAAGTATGAAAATTTTAAATATTGTCCTATTCCAGATTTAACAGTCGAAGAAAAAGAAACATTAAAATTGGCTTTGGAAATTAATAATACTGATTCAGAAACTGCTAAAGAAGAGACCAATGAATCGGTTTTAGATTATATAAAAAAGTTTGATGAACTAGGTATTGTCTTATCAGTTCCTGAGTCAGATTTTGATATGCAAGAAGGAAAATATTTTTTTGTTAAAAAGTATTTAGCTACCAGAGTATTAAATATTCTTGAAGAAAAATATCCAGGATATTTCTTTCCCTATATTTCTTTACCAAATGATCCAGGTTCTGTCATAAAATCTTCTCTACTTACAACCTTTTTAACTACAACTGAAGGAAAAAGATGTTTAGGGGAATTCATTATGTCAGGCAAAATGAATATTAGAGATGAGAAATTAGGGGAAAAATATTTCCTTGAATGGGCACAAAATACTTTAACGAATCTTCAAAGCCAATTTGAAAATGCTTTGAATCAAGAAGATGAATTTAAACATTTACTGAAACATGAGCAGTATAAGGCGTTTAGTAAAAGAATTATTACTTCTGTTTCAATAGCTCATGAGTTTCAATCAGATGAGATTATTAAAACTGTAAATGGAAGTATTCGATACCAGGGGCATTTTGAATTAAATCCTGAAAAATTGGGTAATCTAAACAGTTATCCTCACGAAGTGCATTTTTTTGATGTTATTCCTGATGGAGAAAGAAAGACAGGAATATCGGCCATGGTAATACTTGTAGCTTGTAGAGGTGGTTACCAGTCGTTTGGACATATAATATTTAACTGGAATCGAGATAATGCCACAACAGCCTTATTAAATTCTAATCCAATTATAGAAGAAGGTATGCTAAAAATTGAAGATAATTTACCTTCTCCTATTGTTGAATCTATGAAAATGGGTGATGAAAAAGAGGCTGTCTATGGAGTTTATCGTATGTCAAATGAAATTATAGAAACACTTATGTTAACTGGAATGTCTAGATTGAGAACAATGGGGTTTACCAGAGTAGAGATTCCTAAAGATTCTCCAATATTAGAATCATTAGGAAAAAAGTTTACAAAAAAATTATTACAAAAGCAAAGAGATGGAACTTACATTATAAATTTAGATAAAATAAAAAAATATAATAAATACATAGAAGAAATTATAAAAAAATGAGAACAAAAGATTTTTATTGAAGAGACTTTTTCAAATTTTGCTGTATAACAGGGCTATGTTTAAAAGAGATTTTGACTTATAATAAAAAATTATCAATTTTAAACACAGAAGTCCTGACTGAGTCTAAGGCGGGGAGCTGATGTCAGATTACTCGGAAAGATACGTAATATATACTTGTATGGTATTGCTAAATAGAGGTAGAGTATAATCATATATGTCTAAAAGATTAGTCCTTTTCTCTCAACCATCTCCAATTGTTTTTGAAAAACTTAAATCTGCTTTATTCCCCAAATATTTAATTAATAAAACTCTCGCCATTATCCAATCGGACGGTTTTGATCTTGAAGCTGTTACAAAATACAATCCAATTTGGCAGCAATTTGCAGAATCAAATGGCGCGAAATTTTTATTCATTGATAATTCAAAAAGAGGATCTGATAGTTTACTGGAAACGAAAAAATTACTTTCCTCCGACATTGTTGTAATTTCTGGCGGAAATACTTTTACATTATTAAACCATCTTCGGTTATCGGGTTTAGATAAAGCGATTTTAGAATTTTGGCAAAAAGACAATGTTGTTTTGGCTGGTTTTAGTGCGGGTGCCATTGTTTTAACACCAACTATTGAAGTGGCAAACTACGGAGATACTAATGATCTTAAGCTGACAAACTTAACTGGGCTAAATATTGTTGATTTTCAAGTTTGGCCGCATTACGAGCTAAGCCAAGAAGCAGAAGTCATTGAGTATAAAACAAAAAATCAGACTGAGCTAAGAACAATTGGTGATGACGATGTCTTGGTTATTGATAAATAATCTATAATCCAATTTTCTATCCGAGTAGTATCCCAGCGGGGGA
>JAQVSW010000084.1 GCA_028700345.1 Candidatus Shapirobacteria bacterium
CCAGGAATTATTCCACCAGGTAGCAGAGACTGAAGAGGGTTTTTGATTAATGCGAATTAAAAAGACAATGGGAATTAAAAGAAAAAAAAGAATGATAAATAGAGTTTTATAAGAAAGACGAGACACTGATTTAGTTTATCAGTTTTTCAGGTTTCAGATTTCAAAAAGACAGATGGCAGATCTCAGATATCAGATTTCAGAAAGACAAATGGCATAATTATGTTAATATTATTACAATGTAAGATAATAAATTTGAAAAATTAAAGGTATGGGAGGTTGCTCATAGAATGGTTTTAGAAATATATAAATTAACAAAAAATTTTCCGGCAGAAGAAAAATACTCATTGGTTGATCAAATTAGAAGATCATCAAGTTCGATTGCAGCAAATATTGTTGAAGGAAATGAAAGAAAAACTAAAAAAGAATTTATTCAGTATTTATATCAAGCTAAAGGATCATGTGCTGAAACTAAATATCATTTATTATTATCCCGTGATCTAGGTTATGTTAGTATTGAAAATTATCACAATTTATCAAATATGACTATTGAAATTAGTAAGATGTTGTCGAGTTTAATTAACTATCTTAAATCTGATATCTGAGATCTGAAGAACTGAGATCTATAAAAAGAGTAGGTTGATTTTTTGAGAAAGGGAAAAATTGGGAGTGGAGGCGGAGATTTCATATTTACCAGGAAAGTTTGAAGATAAATTAAAAGTGGCTTTACCCAGGTCATCAGTGGTGCTTTGGAGGGCTTCCACTTGAATTTGGGAGGGAACCTTAAGAACTACTTCTTGACGGCTGACACCAAGGCCATTGGAGTCGAGGAGGAAGACAGTGACCCTGATTTTTTCCAGGCTATCGGCCTGCGCCTGAATAGGGGAGGCAAAGAGATAGGAGTTTTCTTTAACGGCTAGGTGAGTACTGGTAGAGCTGGCTCGACTTTTAAAGAGAGTGGTTTGGGTAACTAAAAAAACTCCAGTAATTAGGCCAAAGATTAAGAGAATAATAAAAAATATTTTTTTAGGGTTCATAGGGAGTAATGCTTTTGTGATAATAAGTCGCCACTAATTTATTATAAATGACAGCGGGCAAGAAGCGGCGGCGAGCTTTTTTAAAGATGAAGAAAAGTGAAATGGCAATAATCAAAAGAGGGAAAAGGAGATATAAAAGAGAAATAAAATAACTGGGGTGATAGAGAAGAGTATTTGATTTGGGAGAGTTGGCGTCGAGGTGAATGGCGGTGGAAAAAATCCGATAATTGGTGGCAACGGTACTGGGTAAATTAACGCTATAGTTACCCTCGGCGTCTGTTTGGGTTTCGATAATAGGAATAGAAAAAGCCTCGACTTTTTTGATCAGAGAAAAAGGTGAATCCTCCTGATAAAGATATAATTTGATAGTGCTACTGGGAATGGACTGACCGGAGGAATATTGGTTTTGAAGATCGAGGGTGATGGTGGGAGAGAGGAGGATGGGGCCAATACTGGTAAAATTGTTGTAAAGAGGGGGCTCAGAGATACAGGTGGGATTATTAAGCCGGCCTGACTCATCAAGAGAGGTGAGACAGAGGTCTTGAGAGTGGCGAGGAATTATCAGACGATCAAAGACGAAGTAGCCATCAGAAAGGCTATAAGTGACGGCAAAGGCCTTGGAAGAGCTCAGCTCAACTCTAGAATTAGGACTGGTATAACCAAAAATCGTGACAGTACTGGCAGGGATGTTAGCACTAACTTTAACGGATTCTTTAACTTGATATGTTTTCAATTACTTTCTATCTTGATACTTTTTCTTTAATTCTTCAAGTTCTTTTTCTAATTCCTCAACTTTGGGAAGCTCAGAAGCAGGAGGAGTTTTTTTCTTAAGTTTAATAATGAGGAAGATAATGATGATGATAGCCAGGAGTAGAGCAATAAGCTTGTAAGGAATAACCCAAAAGAAGATGGTGGCAGTTAAAAGCTGACCAGCAGTGCCATAACTGGCATTAATTTGAGCTTTGTAGCGACCGAGCATTAATTTGCGATTAAGGGTGTTAATAAATTCCCTGTTAGTTCCGGGGAAGATATTGGTGTTGTCTAGATTAATTTGGGCACTTTTTAGGCCAAAAGTATTGTAGATATTGATGGCGCCAGCGGGAGTAATGTGAACATCAGAAAGGTTAGTGATGACGGTTTTAAAATCAATAGGACCGTATTCAGAAAATTTAGGAGCAGTAAACTCTTTGACGGAAGCGTTTTGAGTGATATCGCCAGGAACGGTAAGATAAACAAGAGTACCAACATTTTTTTGAATAGCAGCCCCACTTTGGGAAATAGAGATATCGTTGGTGGAAGTGTGGAGAACCATACCGTAATGACCGCCAGGAAGAGCGTCATCAGGAGCCATAATAGTTAAAACTAAAGATTTGGTCTCACCGGGTTTGAGTTTGTAAATAGCGGGGGAGACACTAATCCAAGCTGAAGCGGCCCAACGATTTGTGGATTGATCGGTGATTTTTTCCAGTTGAAGGGGAGTACCTAAATCATCGACGACGATAAAATCACGAAGGAAGGTTTCAATATTTTTTTCTTCTTTTGATTCATTTCTAATTTTTATTTCTTGAGTGGTAATTTCTCCTGGATTAACGGTTACTTCTATTCTGGGAGGAATGG
>JAQVSW010000085.1 GCA_028700345.1 Candidatus Shapirobacteria bacterium
TTTTTTTCTCCGACTATCTCTAGCCTTATTTACCAAAGCAATCGGGTTCAATATTCCTATCAAAATTGCTATCATCAAAAGCAATATCGCCATAACTATCAAAATCTCTACCAGCGTAAACCCTTTTATCTTTTTCACTAATATTATTCTATACTCTTTAAATTTTATTTCTATATTTTATTTTTTAGAATTTAGGCTATTTTTTCGGCTTTAGGCTTTAGAATTTAGAATTTTAAAATTTTTATAATAATTTCTCCCCAAAAATAAGCCACTACCGTTCCTAAAATTAAAAATGGGCCAAAGGGAATGGGGGAGAGCTTTTTTACTTTTTTAAAAGCAATTAAAATTATGCCCACCCCTGCCCCCACAATAAAAGCTATATAAAAAGCGACAATAATATTTGGAAAGCCCAAAAACAACCCCATAAAAAAAGCTAAAAAGATATCCCCATCACCCATGGCCTGCTGGCCCTTTATTTTAATTTTATGCAAAATAAAAATAAATAAAGCCGATAATAAGGCAGTATATATATATTCTATTTTTGCTCCGAGAATCATCCATCTAATTAGAGCCAGCCCAATTAAACTATAGGCCGAAATGTCGGGAATCAGCATATATTTAAAATCAAAAACCGCTTCAAAAACTAAAATACCAAAAATTAAACAAGATAAAAAGAAAAGTAGATAAGTAGAGAAGTAGTAATAATTTAATAGGAATAAAATACCGGTCAACAGCTCAACAATAGGGTAGAGGAGTGGCAGTTTTTTGCCACAGCATCGGCTTTTTCCTCTATAAGTTAGCCATGAAATAACCGGAATATTATCAAACCATCTCAGTTGTCGGCCACAAAAATCACAATATGATCTTTTTTCATTTTCAATTTTTAGACTTTTAGACTTTAGAATTTTTTCTTTTTTTGCAATTCTGTACACTGCCATATTAATAAAACTGCCAACACACATTCCCAAAACAAAAACCATAATGGCTAAAAATATTTCCATAAATCTATTTTACAGTACAGGCGGACCTCCTTGCCTGCCCGCCTTTGGAGGGTCAAGGGAGGGGTAGGGGTGGGTTAAACAAAACCCCCCGCAGCAGCGGGGGGTTTAAATTCATTTCAATCTTTTCTTTACGGGACACATTTAAATATAGCTTGTCCAGTCGCAATAGCGCCAGTTTCGCCATCGGGCATTCCCCAGATATTATTTCCAGTCGTAGCCACAATATCGCAACCTTCTTCACCAGCCTTAAGCCGATCAGGTGCATCACTCAAACAATATAGTTCATTAGTTGCGTTATCTCTGTTTGATTTAGCTTTTGGAATATAACAAACATAGACACCACCACCTGAACCGGCATCTTTATAAAGCCAAAGAGCATTTTCGGGATGAGAGCCGTCTCGAACTTGCTCAAATGAATCTTTTCCTACAAATGCCGTTTTTAATTCATCTTTTGAAATTAGCAGACCAGGAATTGCATCAGTTGTAGTACAAGCACTCGACGCATCACCAGGCTCTGTATCATCAATATCTGCAGGATCTGGTGCACTGCAAATACCAAAACCTACTGTATCAGATCTCAACAATATTGGGTCTTCCACGGTTGGTTTAACATCACCATAAACCATCCAAGGATAAGACTGACTATTGGCGTAAAATCTTTCATAGGCATTCATTATTTCGGCCGCGTCATTTTGTTTTGTTGAATCCTTTGCCTTATTTGACTGTTCAATAGGATTAATAGTAGCCAAAACTGCGACTGATAAAATCGCAATCAGGGCGATAACGATTAAAAGTTCTACTAACGTAAATGCTTTTTTCATTTATTTTTAAATATTAATTATTAATTTGTTAATACCATTATTTACTACTAAAATGAGGATGTCAAGTTATATATCGGCATTACTACGGCAATCATTAAAAAACCAACTCCGAGTCCCAGCACGATCATAATGAGCGGTTCAATCGCTGATGTCAATGCTTTCACCGATTCTTCCGCTTCTTTTGAAAAATAATCCGAGACTCTCATTAAAACATCATCCAGTTTTCCCGTTTCCTCTCCCGTTGAAATCATCTGATTAACAATAATGGGAAAGACCGCCGCATTTTGAAAAGATACCGCCACCGAAAATCCCTTTTGGACTTTTTCTGAAATCTCCAGATAAGCTTTTCGAAAAACCTCACTTCCAGACACCGAAGCTGTAATCTTTAAAGCTTCTACTAGCGTAATTCCCGCCGTTAAAAGCATTGATAAGGTTCGACAAGTATTGGCTAAAATTGTTTTTTCAGTTAGCACTCCGGCAATGGGAATTTTTAAAATAAGTTTGTCTTTTTTTAAGCGGAACTTTTCATTTTTTATTCCAGTGTTATACCCAAGAAATCCTCCAATTATTAAAATTGGAATCATAAACCAGGTCTTAATCATAAAATTTGACATCGACATTAAAAAAAGCGTCGCCGCTGGCATTTGAGCCGTGCCAAAATCAGCGTAAAGTCCCATCAGTTTTGGAATTACAAAAATCATCATTAAAATTACTACCCCAATCATGGCAATCACCACAATCACTGGATAAATCATGGCTCCTTTTACTTTTCCCTGAAACTCATATTGATCTTCGATAGTTTT
>JAQVSW010000086.1 GCA_028700345.1 Candidatus Shapirobacteria bacterium
ACTTTTTCCATGGGGAAATAATACTGGGTCACCGTGACGATACTATTTATCAGAAACATTAAAAGGCCAATCTTGATGACATCGTAAATAAAAAAGTTGATGGTATCGCCCCAATAAGACTGAGGGATAATACCAAGCCAGCGATAAGTGGCTAGATCGGCAAAGCGCTGAATTGGAGAAAAAATATCCATTTATTTAACAAATTTTTTAAGAGTCTCTTTGACTTTTTCGAGATTTCCAGAGCCAAGCATGGCCGGTTTTCCATCAATGGCGAGGACCGGCGACTGCATGACGCCCATTTCAATAATCTCCGAGACATCGGTAGAATACTCGACTGTTGAGTCAATTCCGAGCTGCGAGACCGCTTTTTTTGTCAGCTCAAATAAATTTTTACAGGTGGGACAACCAGAGCCGATGACTTTTATTTTCATTATTTAAATTTGAAATAATAATTTAGTAATTCGCCTACCCTCCTCCGTCAGAGAATAGTGGACATAAAGCCCACGCTTGTCACTTTTGATGACGCCAATCTCTTTTAAATCGCGAAGGTGATGGGAAACGAGACTTTGAGAGAGCTTAAGCTGCTTTAAAATTTCACAAACACAATGCTCGCCGTGTTGGAGAAGGCACAATATTTTTAGCCGGCTTTCTTCGGAAACAATTTTTAGCAAAGAAGGGAGAGAGGGAGAATAACAAGTATATGAACTCATGTTCATATACTACCGCTGTAGGATGATGGTGTCAATGAGAGTTCAATAAAGATTATGCAGGTGGAAAAATAAATTTAGATTTTAGTCTCTACTCTAATAAATTCTTTTAAAACAGCTAAATATTTTTTTTGAATTTCTGGCGAAATTATTTTTTCATCCAAAGACATCATCTTTCCGTTGTTTTTTATCACCTCTTTTCCTGAATCAAAATAAAACCCGTCCTGTGTAGCTACAAAATACCACGTATCCTTCCAATGTTGGCTTACTTTTTGTGAGCTTTCGAGTAGACCTCTCTTATTTATATTACTCATTCTTCTTCGATATTTTACTTCTACAAAATATACCTTGGTTTTATCATTTTTTATCAAAATATAATCAGGAGACCTCTTGATAACTTCTAAAGTATCATAATTTTTTATCAACTCTCGATATTGTGCTAATTCTGGAGTTGTTTTTTCATAGCCAAAAGGAATTACAGTAAACGTTCTGCTTGTGTCTTCCCTCATCATCATTTCGAACAATAATTCGGCAATTTTTCCTTTAACAAATTGACCAATATCTTGTGCGGTGTTGCTATACATATTTTAATATTACTACAGTTCTTGTTTGGTAGCGGTATAATTGGACATATGTCTAAAGAAAATATTTCTGATTTAATAAATGGAAAAATATAACTAATTGACTTCGGGTAAACTTCGGGTATTGTTTATGTAATGAAAAACACAAAAGAAGAGGTAAACAAATCAATAGGATTGTGTCGATCTCTTGACAAGATGTATACAAACACCTATACTTTGTATACATTTATATAAACATGGATACAAACTTAAATAAAACAAACCTAATCGGAAGAAATGTGTCGCAAGCGCAAGGCTTTAAGGCCTTTATTCCCTATCCCTTTCCTCCGACTGGGGGACTTGATTTTAGCCCTAAAATTATTAAAAAGGCTGATGAAGCGACCAGGCTTCTGGGTAAATTAGATGGGATTACTAAATTACTACCTGATTCTGACTTTTTTCTGCTTATGTATTTGCGCAAAGATGCGGCCTCATCAAGTCAAATCGAGGGTACCAGGGCCACCATGATTGATGCTATAGAAGCTGAGGCAAACATCAATACCAATGTACCTGCGGATGTCGACGATATCTTGCATTATATTAAAGCTTTAAATTACGGTCTTTTGAGGGTTACCACAGAGAATTTCCCAATTTCACTGAGGTTTGTTAGGGAGCTTCATCAAAGACTGATGAATCAAGCCAGAGCAACCCAGTTTAGTAATCCAGGTGAATTTCGAAAAACTCAAAATTGGATTGGTGGAACTAGACCAGATAATGCTAAATTTGTACCGCCTCCGGTTAGTGAAATGAAGGAGGCCCTTAATGATTTGGAAAAATATTTATACTCCAATGATTCAACATTGACCTTAATTAAGGCTGGTTTACTTCATGCCCAGTTTGAAACTATCCACCCATTTTTAGATGGAAACGGGAGAACAGGGAGAATGCTGATAACTTTTTATCTTTGGAAAGAGGGTTATTTGGAAAAACCAGTCCTGTTTTTATCGTCATTTTTTAAAAAACACCAACAATTGTATTACGATAAATTGTTCGGATATCAAAATGGGTTTATTGCAGAATGGATTGATTTTTTTCTTGATGGCGTAATAGAAATCGCCAATGAGGCAATCGAGACTGTGGGTAAAATAACTACTTTACGACAAAATAATATTGAATTAATTCAAAAACTAGGAAAACGGGCAGCTGAAAGCGCCACAATCGTGCTTCCAAAACTTTATGGACAACCAATAGTAAATGTATCCACGGTTATGAGATGGACTGGATTTACTCGTGCTGGCGCTCAAAGAGTAATTGATAGGTTTATCGAAATGAAGATATTGGTTCCAAAA
>JAQVSW010000087.1 GCA_028700345.1 Candidatus Shapirobacteria bacterium
ATTTTCTATATCATCTTGTTTTACTACTAACTAATAACTATTTACTTTCAAACTTGACCGCTATTGTTTTAGCGGTCAATCCCTGGCATCTTCAGTTTTCCAGGGGCGCTTGGGAAAGCAGCACCGCTCTTTTTTTTATTATTTTAGGTATTTATTATTTTTATAAATTTATTGCTACTCCAAAATCCATCTATCGTTATCTATTTCTACTGCCTTTTATCGCCTCACTTTATATTTATCACTCCGCCCGTCTTATTTCACCTTTAATCGTTTTTGTCTTATTTTTACTAAATTTTAAACTACTTATCTCCTCATCTAAAAAACTGATCTTTCCCTGTCTTTTGGCTTTTATACTTACCATTCCCGTATTTATTTCTTTTTTAAATAGTGGTGGCACTACTCGTCTTGGCGGTGTTGGTCTTATGGCTGACAGAGGACCTCTGTCCCGCTCCGAAGAGCTTTTGAATCATCATAACAATGTTAAGTTAATCAATCGGGGCATGCACAATCGCCGGGTTCTTTATGCTCTCTCCTGGCTTGAAAAATATACCTCTCACTTTAATCTAAATTTTCTTTTTATTGATGGTGATCAGGTTCCTCGCTCAAAAAATCCAGAAATGGGTCAGCTTTATTTGATCGAACTACCATTTCTCCTTCTGGGAATTTATATTCTCCTAAAGTACCAAAGCTCTAAAGCTCTAAAGTATTTAGTTATTTCTTTACTATTTATTTCTCCTCTCGCATCTTCTCTCACTTTTCAAGCCCCCTCCGCCCTTCGGGCTCTACCCATGGTCATTCCCTTATCGATTCTAATCGCCCTAGGTCTAAATCATGTTTTATCAATTAAAAATTTTACTATTAAACTACTAATCTACTTATCTTTTTTTCTTTCTGTTTTTTATTATCTTGATTCCTACTACAATCATGCTCCAAGCCGTTACTCTTTTGCCTGGAATAGGGGATTTTCAGAAATTATTCCCTTTATCGAGTTGCAAAAAGATAATTATGATCATATCTATCTGACCGATAAATATGATCAGCCTTATATTTTGTATCTATTTTATTCGAGATATAATCCTTTTGAAATTCAAAATCAAATCGAGTTAACTCCACCTGATCAATTTGGCTTTTCTACTGTGGAAAAAATAGACAATATTACCTTTAAAATTCCCGATGAAATCCCCTCCGGCTCACTGGTTATTGATGCCTCAGATTTCCAATTAAGCGGCGAAAGCTTTAAAATATACACTAAATAATGAAAACTACTCTCTCAGTCGCCATTGCCACCTTTAACGAAGCTGAAAATATTCAGCGTTGTCTCGATGCTGTTTTTAGCTGGGTTGACGAGATTATTGTAGTCGATGGTCACTCTACTGATGATACGGTTAAACTAATTAAAAAATATAAAAATACCAAAATTATTTCTACTGACAATAAACCCATGTTTCACCTCAACAAGCAAATGGCCATTGACGCCTGTACTAGCGACTGGATTCTCCAGCTTGACGCCGATGAAGTGATTTCCCCTAAGCTTCGAGATGAAATTTTAAACACCATTAAAGACAGCAAATATAATGGCTATTGGATAAAAAGAAAAAACTATTTTCTGGGTAAATTTTTAACCAAAGGGGGAGTCTATCCCGATCCTACCATCAGGCTTTATCGTCGTGGTTTTGGTTACCTACCTTGCAAAGATGTTCATGAGCAGGCCGAGATTAAGGGGCCAGTCTCGACTTTAAACGAAGATCTACTCCACTATGCCGATCCTACCTTTAAGAGATATTTAATGAGAAATGACCGCTATACTTCGCTTATTGCAGAAGATCTAAAAAAATCCGGAGTTAAAATTAATTGCTTAAATTTTTTCAACTACTTTGCTATTAAACCACTTTACTGGTTTTGCCTTGCCTATTTCCGTCACAAAGGTTATGTTGATGGCTTCCCTGGCTTTGTTTTTGCCTGGTATTCCTCGCTTCGCTTTCCCCTTGCCTACATTAAACTTTTTGAAATGAATGCCAAGAAAATTTAAAATTGCTATTGATGTTTCACCCTTAAATGACGGTAATTCAAAACGCGGTGTTGGTTTTTACACCAAACATTTAGTCAATGCTCTTCAAAAAGAAATTAAATATAATCCTGACTTTCAGCATTATCAGATCTCCCTCATTGAAGATTGTAAATCGAAGATTGATAATTACGATCTCATCCATTATCCCTATTTTGATCCCTTTAAATTAACCCTACCTTCTCAAAAAAAACCCTATATTGTTACCTGTCACGATTTAATTCCCAGGGCCTTTAAAAAGCACTTTCCAGTAGGAATAAAGGGAGAATTAAAGTGGCTAATTCAAAAACATCGACTTCAAAAAGCTGCTTATATCATTTGTCCCTCACATAGCGCTAAATATCAAATCATTGATCAGATAAAATACCCAGTTGATCGCATTTATACCACCTATGAAGCCGCCGCAGCTAATTTTGAAAAGATTTCTAATAAAGTATTTTTATCAAAAATTAAAGACAAATATA
>JAQVSW010000019.1 GCA_028700345.1 Candidatus Shapirobacteria bacterium
CCAGAACATGAGTTAGTTGAAAAGCTTAATAGACAAATAGTCATTAGTAAAGAAAAAAAGATAGAGATAGAGAATTATGTAATAAATTCTAGAAATAAAAGCGATTTGGAGAGAACGGAACTTTCAAAAGATAAAACGGGGGTGTTTTCGGGATTGTACGCTATAAATCCTTATAACAATAAGCAAATACCAATTTGGATATCTGATTTTGTCTTGGCTAGCTATGGAAGTGGAGCGATTATGGGTGTGCCGGCTCATGACGAGAGAGATCATGAGTTTGCCAAAAAATTTGAACTACCTATTGTGCCAGTAATTGAAAAAAAGGATTGGAATTTTCAGGAAAAGGCTTATACTAAGCTTGAAAAAAATGATGATTACAAAAAAATGGTGAAATGGATTGAAGAGAATAAAGTGGGGGAAAGGGCGGCTTCTTATCATCTAAGAGATTGGATATTTAGTCGTCAGCATTACTGGGGGGAGCCAATTCCAATGATATTTTGTGATAAGTGTGGTTGGGTACCTGTACCTGATGAAGACTTACCGGTTGTTTTACCAGAAGTGAAAGCTTATGAGCCTACAAATGATGGTAAAAGCCCACTTTCTAAAATAGAAACTTTTGTAAAGTGTAAGTGTCCTGCTTGTGGTGGAGAAGCCAGGAGAGAGACTGATACCATGCCAAATTGGGCTGGATCAGATTGGTACTTTTTAGCGTACTGTATGGCTAATAAAATAAATAAAGAGTCTAAAGATTTAAAGCCTAAAACTAAAAATGAAGATATTGATATATTTAGTAGTAGTCAGGAGGAACTGAAAAAATGGTTACCGGTTGACATTTATATTGGGGGAGATGAGCATAATACCCTTCATTTGTTATATTCAAGGTTTATTTATTTGTTTTTAAACGAAATTGGAGTGCTACCAAAGGAAATTCCTGAACCTTATTACAAGAGAATTTCACATGGAGTGATTCTGGGGCCGGATAATCAAAGGATGAGTAAGTCTAAGGGGAATGTGGTAGTCCCAGAAACGATTGCGGATAAGTATGGAGTTGACGTGCTGCGGCTCTATTTAATGTTTATGGGTCCTTTTACGGGAACGATGGCCTGGAATGAAAAGACACTTATGGGAGTCAAGAGATTTTTAGATAAATTTGAAGCTTTTATTGATAAGCAGATTAAATATAAAAGTGATAGCAGCGACAAGACAAAATTGATAATTAATAGAACAATAAAAGGGGTGGATAGTGATCTTGAAAATTTTGGATTTAATACGGCAATTGCCAAGCTGATGGAGGCGATAAATAATATCGATAAGGCAGGCAAGGAGGATTTAAAGAAATTAGTCATATTACTGGCCCCTATGGCGCCTTATACGGCTGAAGAGGCCTGGCAGAGCCTAGGAGAAGCGTCTTCTGTCCATCAAAATACGTGGCCGGAATATAAAATAGAGCTATTAAAAAGCAGTACGTTAATATTACCAGTGGCAGTTAATGGAAAGGTCAGAGAAAAATTAGAAATTGATAGTGATAAGGCCAGCGACAAAGAATATATAATGGGACTAGTAAAAGATAATGAGAAAATAAAAAAATGGCTTACGGGGAATATTATTGAGAAAGAGATTCTAGTGCCAGGGAAAATGCTAAATTTGGTCATAAATAAATAATTTAGAATATTTTAGCAATTTTTTATTTTAGTGCTAAGGGGATAGTAAATGTCGTTTTACTGGTATTTGTTGGTATTTATGTAATTATCGCTTAGCTAAATTGGTAGTAGATAAAAAAGAAATAGTTAGTTTGAAAAATAATGAATGTGCTTATGTTTGATGTACTACTGTGTGGCTTAAGTAAATGATTTGTTAAATAGAGCAACAGTAATAGTGGAGTCAATAATAAAAGATAATTTTATTAAATTTTTAAAGTTATTTGCGGTTGTTTTGATATAGATTGTTGTTTAATGATTTTAATACTTTAGAAATTTTATATAGTAATTTGCGGTAAATATATACCATTTAGCAATTTGATTTTATGCGGATAATAATTCGGTAAACAATAAAATAATGCGGTAAACCTTTTTTTATTAGGTTTATATATTGCGGTTAATGGTGTCCCCACCAGGAATCGGACCTGGATTTGCCGCTTAGGGGGCGGCCGTTCTATCCATTGAACTATGGGGACTCATTAAATAATCATTAAATCTTCTCTCTACATTTTTTTTAATATAATTAGTGGTTAATATATTTTATAGATGTATTAGTCGCCGTCGTGGAGCTACGGCGGACCAAAGTCGGGGATAGGAGATTCGAACTCCCAGCCTCACGCACCCGATGCGTGCGCGCTAGCCAATTGCGCCAATCCCCGAAAGGATAATTTTTTAAAGATCTAAATATTTTATCACGCTGTTAGGATGCAACACTATGATACCTTATTTTATATATTAGTATATTTAACAGTTTTTTAGCCTGCCTTTTTTAGCACTCTAGGTTGATTATTGTCAGAGCATATTTACAGGAGTTTAGGTGGATTATCAGGATAAATAATCATTAGTAATTGACAAGTTTTAAAAAAATACTTACACTTATAAATATGAATAACTCAAATAGAAATACAAGGACTTTGATAGTTAGTTTTTTAATTGCAGTATTTGCTTTGATTCCCCTTCGTTTTATTGAGGTGGGTCAACAACAGGAGCTAATGATGCAAACCCGAGTACTGGGAGAGAAAATAGAACAGCCAATGATAATAGAAGAAGAGGTAATTTTTTCTGGGCTGGAAGCTCCTTATGATCAGATGGAAAGTTGTATTAGTCAGGAAGAGATTGAAATGATTGAAAATGAGATTTTTTTGGGTTATGAAGAAGGAAATCTTAATGAAGAAGAGGTTGAAGTCTTATTGACTGAAATTGGAGAAAAGAAAAATAATATTTGCCAGTAATTATCGGTCTTTGATGGTTATTGAATGAAGAGTATCCCAAGAAATAATTAGGCGGTATCCATCTGGAGTTGAGAGAAGAAGCTCGGGAGAAGTAGAGTTTGAATATATAGTTTTGTAATTAGTAGCGTCGTAATCACAGATTTGGACTTGATTATTTTGAATAAAAAGAAGGTTATTTGAGTATGGAATCCAAGAGATTTGGCTAAGGAAACTGTCTCCGATAAGAAAATTAGTATCTTCTTTGAGATCATAAACATAATAAGAGTTCTTAATTAAATTTCGCTGTTGAAATTGAGTGCTTTGAGTTGGAGGAGGAGAGGGAAGTAAATCAGGAATTTGGCCGTTCTTGGCTGCCTGATAAACAAACTTGTCTTCACTGGCATTAAAAGATAAAAGAGCGGAACTGGTGGCAATAAAAGATTGAATCTCAAGAGGAATTTTTACAAGTTTATTTTTGATAATTTTTTCTTTGTCTTCTTGCCATTCTTTTTTAATCTGAGTGAGACGAGGGCTGATATCAGATAAATTATTTATATTTTGATTTTGATCAAGAGATAAAAGATATATACTTGAATTATCTGTAGCTGTAGCCAGAATTTGTTTAGAATCGGGAGAAAATTCAAAGTTGAATTTTGACCAATCAATAGTAGTGTTACTTGGAAAGAGTAGACGTTCACTACTTCGACTCATTAAAAGAGGGAGCTCGGTTAATTCCATTAGATAGAGGCCCTTTTCTTTACTGATGGCGGAGCTAGAGGCAACAGCGTAAACAATTTTTGTGGCATCGGAGCTGGAAATAGGGTTGATAATTTGGTGCTCGGTCAGAGGTTTTAGTTCAGTCGAAGAACGAAAAAGTTGAGCTTCAATTTGGTTGACTAATTCTGGTTTAATTTGAATATTTTTTTCCCAAGAATGATAGCCGTCTTTGGTAATTTTAATTTGATAGTTACCTGGAGCTAAATTTAAAGTATCGTCGGTGGCAGTAGTAAGTAAATTATTAACGTAAACACTGGCTAGTTTGGGTTTTGAGGTTACTGAAAGAAGTCCGGTTACTTTTAATTGAAAACCACCGCTGGTGTCTAGTCGGTAGCCTCTGGCAAAGATTGAAATTAAAAAGGTGCTACTAACGACTATTAGAGCGACTGATAAGATGATTAAAAGACTTTTTTGATTAGAACTTGATGACATTAGTGTATTATATAGAATTATGAGCTGGATAAGAAAGTTAGCAATAGACCTTGGGACTTCAAATTGTATTATTTGGAGCGAAAATGAGGGAATTATTTTAAATGAGCCATCAGTAGTGGCGGTAGAAGCAGAAAGTCGAAAAGTTTTGGCTGCAGGAAATGAAGCCAAGAAGATGGAAGGAAAAACTCCTGATTATATTGAGATTGTTAAACCAATTAGCTATGGCGCCGTAATTGATTATGAAGTAGCGGTGGGGATGCTCAAATGGTTTATGAGAGAGATAATGGGATCACTTTGGTTTTTGGGTCCCCAAGTGATGGTGACGGTGGCTTCGGGATTAACTCAAGTAGAACAAAGGGCGGTACTTGACGCGGTGAGTGAAGCTGGAGCCAGAAAGGTGAATCTAATTGATACGCCTCTGGCAGCAGCCATAGGGACAAAAATCCCTATTGCTGAAGCTTTCGGAAATATGGTGGTAAATATTGGTGGAGGAATAGCAGAAGCTGCAGTAATAGCTTCGGGGGGGGTGGTAACTAGTAAGTGCTATCGAGGTGGTGGAAGTAAAATTGACGAATCTTTGGCGGAATATTTAAAGAAAAAATATAGTATGGCTATCGGTGATCAGAGTATAGAGCAGGTAAAAATTAAGCTGGGAACGGCAGTTAAATTAAAAAAAATGGAGCTATTGTCAATTAGTGGTCGGGATTTGGTTTATGGTCTACCAAAGAGTGTCGAGCTAAACTCTGATGAGATTTTTGAAGTCGTTAGGCCAATGCTTGATGAAATAATATTAGTGATAAAGGAAACCCTCCAAATGACACCTCCAGAATTAGTAGCGGATATTGCTGACAGAGGGATAGTACTTCTCGGAGCGGCATCGAAATTAAGGAATTTACCTCTACTGCTAACTAGAGAAATTGGGGTGGCAGTGCATCTGGCATTAGAGCCAGAAAATTGTGTCGTGAAAGGAGCGGGAATGGCAATGGAAAATTTAGAAGTATATAGAAAACTGACACGGTGATGTACTAATAAAATTAAAGCTTATAATAGTAAAAAAGACTAAAATCTAAATTCTAAATAACATAAATTTAAAAGCATTATAAGTGTTAAGATTATATATAATAATAAAAAACCATTATTATTAAGTTTTTAACTGTCCTTGGGTAATACTTATGAGTATAAAAATTGTTCAATATTAAAAGTTTTTAAATGTATATTATTTAAAGTAGAAGTCTTATAGTATTTTAAGAATAAAGAGATGATACATTGAAACAAGACAATATTTATTGTAATTATATAAGATATATAAGGGAGGTGTATAACTGGTATATTTCGTTAGATCCCTATTTTTTTTGAAGTAAATCATTTATTATAAGTTAATTAATGAACAATAAAGTTCAAAATAGAAGGTCTCAGGTGCTTGGTGAAAGTAGTAATTATCATGGAAAAGAACGAGAAATCTTTGGAATAACCTTTTTTGGCAGTAATTTGAATCAGCTGCTAAATGAATTGTATCGTAGAATTAGGGCAAAAGAGAAAAATATCTGGATTACCACGATTAATCCAGAGTTTATAATGTTGATGAGTAACGATGAGGAATTTACGGATATTATCAATAAAAGTAATATAAAAGTCATTGATGGAATTGGTTTAATTTGGGCCTATAATGTATTGAGGTATAAAAGAGGATTCGGACGCTGGTGGCAAGGAGTCCGTATTGGGAGAGAAATTCTTGGAGGAAAAAGACGCCAAGAATTAATTTCAGGATCTGATTTAATGAGGGAAATATGTAATAAGGGAAATAGTAAAATTTATTTTTTAGGGGGATGGGGAGACAGGGCTAAGAGAACGGCTGACTATTTTAAATCAAAAAACGAGAAACTTGAAACTAGATATTCAAGCGGTGAGCCGGAGGTGGATAACGAGACGGTAATAAAAGAGATCAATAAATTTCAGCCAGATTTTTTATTTGTGGCTTACGGCATGAAAAAACAAGAAGAATGGATCGCAGCTAATATAAAGAGGCTAAGAGTGGGAGTGGTAATGGGAATTGGGAGAAGCTTTGATTATTATAGTGGTGACTTGAAAAGAGCACCTGTCTTTATAAGAAAAATGGGTCTCGAGTGGCTCTATAGTTTATTTAAAGAGCCAAAAAGGTGGAAAAGACAACTGGTTTTGCCAAAATTTGTGTGGATGGTGTTAACTAAAATCGCCTAGAAATTTAATTTCTGGTTCGAGATCAAGATTGAGTTTACTTTTGGCTCTTTCCCGAACTGTCTGAACCACAGCTTTGTAGTCAGAAGCGGTAGCGTTACCTAGATTTAAAATAAAGTTGGCATGAAGCAGACTAATTTGAGCATTTCCAATTTGAAAACCCTTAAGTTCAAGCTCCTGATCAATAATGCGTCCGGCTGAATCACCGGGAGGGTTTTTAAAGACCGAGCCAAGTGAGTTTAAAGACTGGGTTTGGGATTTGTGGGCAATGATATCGGAAACTAGTTTTTTTGAGAGCTTGCTATCTCCAGGTGAGAGCTGGAGAGTGGCGGAGAGAATAATCCAGCTTGGGTGGATCTGAAATTCGGAAAAATCATAATCCCACTTTAAATCAGAAACGGAAATGGCAGGACTGATTACTTTTTTTTCTAAAAGATCGAAGACCTCAATTTCAAGAAGAATTTTATTAAAGTTGCTTTTATTGAAGCCGTGAATATTGCCATAGATAGCGCCACCAATAGTTGAAGGAATATAAGCAAATTCTTCGAGGTCAGAAAGATAGTGGGAGGTAGTCTCTTGTATAAGAGTATTCAATTGAGTGCCTGAATCAACTTTGACCCGATTACCCGGTAAATATTCGATATTGCTCGAAGTATTTTTGATGACTGTACCTCTGAGGCCGGTATCGGAAATAAGGACATTGGAGCCATTTCCTAGGATAGTCGGGGGCTGTTTTGGATCGCTCTGGCTTAAGGCTTCAATAAATTCTGCAGTAGAGGAAGTGATGATCAGAGTATCGGCTGGACCACCAATTTTTACGGTGGTCAGGGCGGAGAGGGGATGGTTTTTGATTATTTCCATAGCTAATTATAGTACAAATCCCTCTAAATCTCCCTTTGACAAGGGAGACTTATAAAATAATAACTTATAGAAAAATAATATATTGATTATTTGTGGATAAGTGGGAAAAAATCTTTTACCCTATAATGTAATATGAGGTAAAATTAGATAATGAAAAAGAGGAAAATACTAGAACTATTAATAATTTTGATTTTTGGTGCCTATTTTTGGGGAGAGATATTCAGTAAAAATAGGAATATTAGAAAAGAAAATAATTTTAATGTTTTGCCGATAGTACTGGATAAAAAATTGAATGTGGCTGTTATGGCTGATATTCATGGTGATACGAAGCAGCTGGAGAAAATGCTTTTGAAAGCAAGGGATAATGGAGCTGAACTGATAATAATTGCTGGTGATATAATTGAAAGAGAGGAAAAAGATAGTCTACGCATGGTAAAAACTATACTTGATCAATCAGGGCTTGAGTATGCCGTTATCCCTGGAGATAGGGAGAAGAATTTGAATAATTTTAATAATGTTTTTGGAAGGGATTATCAGACGATTGAAATGGGAATGGTGAAATTTATTTTGATTAACAATGCCTCGTGGCAAGGTCTTGGGGAGGAGCAGAAAAGGTGGATTGAAGCCGAAGTGAGTGAATGTCAAGAAAAGATATGTTTGGCGGTAATGCATAAGCCCTTAAATAATTTATTTTCAGTTAAAGTAATGGGTGAAGGAAATGAAAAAGTAGCGGCAGAAGCAAGGTGGCTGAGAGAAATATTAATTGCCAGTGGAGTGGAAAGAATTGAAGCGGCAGATTTGCATTATAGTACCTCCTATGAACTAGAAGGGATGAGAACAGATATAGTTGGAGCTATATCTAGGGAGGATAATTTACAAAGTTCTCGCTATACTGAACTAATGATTAGTGAAAATTCAATTGAAAGAAGGGTGGTGGAGGAGGAAAATGATACTGGGAATTGATCCGGGGCTGGAAAACACAGGCTGGGGGATAATCAATCATCAATCTTCAATCGACAATTATCAATTAATTGCTTGTGGGGTAATTTTGACTGATAAAAAGAATAAAAGTGAAGAAAGACTGGAGAAAATTTTTGATGAAGTTCAAAAAATCATAAAAAAATATGAAGTCGAGGAAGTAGCGGTAGAATCAATGTTTTTTGCTAAAAATGCTAAAAGCGCCTTGAAGGTAGCGGAAGCGATTGGAGTGATAAAGGTAGCGGCAAAAAATTTAACAAAACCGGTTTTTGAATATACACCACTCCAGATTAAAATGGCTTTGGTGGGGTATGGAAGAGCGGAAAAAGAACAGGTGGAGATAATGGTTAAAAATTGTTTAAATTTGAGTGAGGATATTAAACCTAGTCATGCCGCAGATGCGGTAGCGACGGCTCTGACTCATGGGTTTACATTGAAGATAATTGAGAAATAGTTTTCGGCTTTGTTTCGGTTTGTGAGCGTGGTATGATGAGTTATGATTTCCAGTTTAAAAGGAAAAGTAAGTCGAATTTGGGGAAATTATATTGAGGTAGAAGTAGGAGGAATAGGTTATTTGATATGGGTTGGGAGAAAAAATTATGGTGAGGGACAAGAAGTAAAAATTTATACTTACATGGCGGTGTCGGAAAACGATTTAGCACTTTATGGTTTTGAAAATTTTGAAGATTTAGATTTATTTAAAATGCTAATCACTGTTTCGGGAGTGGGGCCAAAATCGGCGGCTCAAATTTTGGAGCAGTGCCGAGGGATAGAGGTTATTAAGGCCATAGGAGAGGCAGATACCTCATTTTTTGAAAGGATAAGGGGAGTTGGAAAAAAGACAGCCCAAAGAATTATTGTTGATTTAAAATCAAAAATAGGAGGTCTTGGAGAACTTAATTTGAAAGAAGAATTACCTCTGCTTGATGATGATGTGGTGTTGAGTTTAAGACAGCTGGGATTTGAGAGAAAAGAAATAGAAAATATAATTAAAAAATTACCTAAAGATATAGATATTTTAGAGGATAAAGTTAGTTGGTGTTTGCAAAATCTTGGAAAATGACAGATAAAAATTTGGATCCAAAATTAAAAGTTGAGGACAAAGAGATTGAATTATCACTACGACCAAAGAGACTAGAAGAGTTTATCGGTCAAAGAAAACTTAAGGATCAACTCGGGGTGTTTATTGAAGCAGCCAGAGAAAGAGGTGAGGCTCTTGACCATATTTTATTTTATGGTCCACCGGGATTGGGGAAAACAACTTTGGCGATGTTGCTGGCGGCAGAAATGGGAACCAATATAAAAATTACTTCAGGACCGGCTTTAACTCGAGCTGGAGATTTAGCTTCAATTTTAACTTCATTGAAAAAAGGCGACTTGCTTTTTATCGATGAAATTCACCGCCTTAATAAAATTGTGGAAGAAACTTTGTATAGTGCTATGGAGGATTATGTACTTGACATAGTTCTTGGCAAGGGGCCATCGGCCAGATCAGTCAGACTCAAGTTACAGAAATTTACGATAGTGGGAGCAACTACGAGAATTGGCTTAATTTCAGGACCAATGAGAGATAGATTTGGAATAGTGCAACAGATTGATTTTTATGAAGATAAGAATTTATCAGAAATTATTATGAGAACAGCGGAGTATCTGAAAGTTAAAATTGATCCTGCCGCGGCGGATGAAATTGCGAAAAGATCGAGAGGGACACCGAGAATTGCCAATAGACTACTAAAGCGAGTGAGAGATTATGCCCAGATTAACAATGACGGTTTGATAACGATGACTGAAGCCAAGACGGCCTTAGAAAAACTAGGGGTGGATGAGCTAGGTTTATCTGATGCAGATAGAAAGTATTTGGAGGTAGTTAAAAAGGAGTATGGTGGGGGACCAGTGGGAGTGGAAAATATTGCCGCGGCGCTGACCGAAGACGTGGAAACAATCACTGATGTCTATGAACCTTTTTTAATGAAAAA
>JAQVSW010000020.1 GCA_028700345.1 Candidatus Shapirobacteria bacterium
ATTATTTCTTTTTCCGATGTTCCTTTCATCAAACTCTACCCCAATCCTGCTACCGACAAGATTACTATTGAATCCAATTATGTTAATAACAAAATTGAGATTTATAACAATCTTGGTCAAAATGTTTGCTCTTGCTATTCTACCGATTTAACTTCTGAAATTAATGTTTCAGAATATCCTACCGGAATATATTTTGTAAAAGTATCTAACCAAAATGGTAAGGTAACCTCTATAAAGTTTATAAAAAATTAGGTTTTACGTTGGTTTTTTTAAATGTCTTTAGGGATTATTAGTAATAATAACCCGGAGGATTTGTCGTAATGATAAATCCTCTTTTTTATTTCCTCAAATAGTATTATAATCATATAGTAAACAGTTTTTTAAAATTTAGTAATACATTATTAAACAATAGAAGTGATTATTCTCCTAAATGTACAAAGATTGTTCAAGGTGATATTCCTTGGGTACAAAGATTAACTGATAAGAGTAGTAATAATAAGTCAGTTTATCAATATGAAGGAATTAAAACTTTTTTCAATAATTATCAATTAGGAACATTAGTTTCTCCTTATGGAGCTATATATACTGGTGGTGGATCAAGTTTAAATTCTACTGTTTATGCTGGCTATAATAATACTTTAGGTGATAGTAGCCAGTATGGTCTACCATATTCCTGTAATAATGGTGATCATGGTCAGGTATATGTTGGAGGTAGTTGGATGAATCCTTGTAATGCTCTATATTTTAATAATACTAATGGCCATGTATATATTTATCCGGCAGTTAACAGTTCTGAATTAAGTTCAAGCTATAGTTATTCCAATTTAGTTAATTATGATTATAGGAAAGCTCTAGGTCATTTGTTTATAAAATCAAAAAGTATTGGTTCAGATAATAGAGGAGCTACCTATGATTTCCTAGAAGGTGTAACTATTGATGGTAATCTAAAAAAGATTGAAAAATGTCCAGAGAATGAATCAAATATCTGGTGTGCTACTTATCCCACAGTAAGTAACATAAAGTTATTAAACAATTTAAGTATTAATGTTAGTCCTGATTCCAATGGTAAATTTAATGTAATTAGACCTGGTTTCTATCATGTAACTTTCAATACTAATGTTAATGAAGAACAAACCCCAATATCTAAACTAACACTTAGAGTGTATAAAGAAGGAGATGATTGGACATCAGATACTGGAATAAAAGAACTTGATAATCTAGATGCTAAACCACTTTCTACTAATCCTCATAAAATAGGTATGTTCCTATCATCAGGAACTTATCAGATAATGGCTAAGGTAGTAGATAATTGGACTAAGTTTGGTTGTACCGCTAGTCCTAGTAAGGATTTTAATGAAAGTAATTGTGGTAAATGTTGTGCTGGTGATTCTCCTGCTTCAGCTTTTAAAGATAAAAATACTTACCCTGATAATAATTGTGATAAATGTTTTTAGACTATTTTAAGCCTATTTTTATTAGTGTTGTATTTTAGATTAGAATTCAAGGACTAGGTCGTGTCAAATCATATAACCATGACACCGAAATTATAGTTGATGAATCATATAATATGACACCATAGAAGGATTTAAATTGGGGATTACTTTAAATTCAGAAGATCCCTTTTTTTGTTTGTAAACTTCATATAAATTATTAATTTTTTTATCAATTTGATCTGATTCCATTATTCTATTATATGGGGTTTTAGGTTTATCATATTTTCTATATCTTCTTCCTTTAATTTTGACTTTTTCTTTAAGTTTCATGATTGGTTGAAAAAAGTTTTTAAACAATCTAAGTTCGTTACGAAATAAGTCATTAATTATTTCTTGCTCTTCCTTAGTGTCAAAATGAAGGTATCTCAAAGGTTTTCGTATATGAGTAGAATTTTTCTGTTCCACGAAACAATTGTCGTTTTTATGATAAGCACGAGAACGAGACAGTATAATTTCTTCTTCTTTGGCGTATTTGTATATTTACCAATTTAAAATATTAGATCCATTATCAGGGTGCATCTCTTTCCAATTTGTTGGAAACCTTTCTCGGCATTTTCTAATTCCCTTAAGAGCCCTTTCTTGCCCTTTTCCCATTAAAGCTTCTCCTTTCCACTAACCAGAATATATATCTACTGTAGCTAAACTATTAATATATTCTCCAGCAGCTGACGCACCACAATGCTCAACGCAATCAACTTGTATATTTCCGGGCACTTGTCTATTTAGGTCAATTGAAGTTTTAGTAGGTACTTCAGATAAAAGAGAATAATCTTTTCTTTTTTTGTAATGTAAATTAAATTTTAAAACCTCTTTTTCATGTTTTAGTTTTCTGTCTATAGTGGCGGAAGACATAGTTTTTATTTTTTTTAAAGTATCCATGGGGCAGGAAATCTCTTTAAACCCATAAAGTTTATCTAGTTCCTCTTCTATAGAGGGTTTTAATCTTTGTCCGCAAGGACGATCAAATATTTCCCAAATTTTTATTAAAATTGCTATTACATCCTTACCGTACTTATGAGAGCGCTTTTTTTTCGTACACCTCTTTAATTTTTATCTTGTAGCGAAACTTCTTAATAGCATATTCTCTACTCTCACCAGTTCGCTTACAGTATTCATTTAAAATATTAGTTTTATCTTTTTTGTTTGCTTTAAAATATTATTTTCTTAATGTGTTCATATATTATTTTTTAGCTTCTTTGTTCATATTAGTTTAGATTAATAATTTAATTATAATCTAAACATAACATAAATTTCGGTGTCATTTTAGATGATTTGATGCGTAAAGATTGACAAAATAAGTAAAAAAATGTAGGCTGTTATATTAATAGGAAATGGTTTCCTGTTTAAATAGTATTTTAACAATAAAAGGAGGTAAATCATGAAAAAATTTGATCAGCAATTCTTTACTCGTGATTCGGAATCATGGGTTGGAATGGAAGTCGACGAGCTTGTCGGTTTTCTATTACCGAAATGTCAAGAGGTCATCACGACTGATCGATTGCGACAAAAAATATCCAAACATTCAACGTTGAAGGTGAAATTCGGAATCGATCCCACAGCGTCGGAAATTCACATCGGCCATGTAGTGCCAATTATGCTTCTGCGTCAGTTTGCAAAAGCCGGTCATCACATTGATTTTATTATTGGAGATTTTACTGCTCGAGTCGGTGATCCCACCGCGAGGGACACCAGTAGAGTTCCGTTGAATCCAGAACAAATTATGAAAAATATGGAAACATATACTAGCCAGATCGGGAAATACATTGATTTACGTATGCTTAACATTCACTACAATGCTAAGTGGTTGAACCCGATGACTCTACAAGAAATTTTTACCATTTTTCAGAATGTCAATCTGTCAGAAGCTATGCAACGTGAAGATTTTAGAATGAGGATGCGCAATGAGCAAGCAGTATCGCTCGCGGAAGTCTGTTACGGAGTCTTGATGGGTATAGATTCAGTTTATCTCGGAACTCATGTTGAGATTGGCGGCATTGATCAATTATTGAATTTTCAGCAGTGTCGTAAAATCATGCGTCAATTTAGCATGGATGAAGAGATAGTTTTAATGACACCCATTTTAGAAGGAACGAGTGGTGATGGAAGAAAAATGAGTAAGAGTTACGGAAATTATATCGCTGTCAATGCGACTCACGAGGACAAGTTTGGAAAAATCATGTCTATTCCCGATCGACTAATCGGCCAGTACTTCCGATGTTTTGCCGATGTTCATCAGCGAGAACTGGATGATCTTGATGTGTTTATTGAAGAGAATCCGATGGAAGCTAAAAAACAACTTGCCACTCTCATAGTGGCCGCTGAAACACGATGTATTGAGAATGGTCTACGGGAACGTGAATCTTTTGAGAGAAAATTCTCTCGAAAGAATATTTGTCACGAGGATTGTATTGAATTGACCGAAGATTTAAACTCCACAATCTTTGATGCTCTGATAAAAAGTGGTAGGTTTAAAAGCAAAAGTGAACTTCGCCGGCTATTTGAACAACAAGGTGTACGTTCTATAAATGAAGATGGAGAAGTTGTACTATCTCCTGAAATTGTTGTTAACCAAGTATGTGGTGTTGTGCGAGTTGGTAAGCGCCATTTCTTTCGGTTTATTACAGGTTAGGAGGTAGATATGATTACACACAGTATTTGTAAATCATTATGCACCCCTCCTGATGTATTACGACTCGGTTTCAGTGTTTGGGCAAGAAATTCACCTAAAGATTACTTATCTATTTATCCGAAAGCGGCAGAGGAAGTACAAAAAAAAATAGGGGCAAAAAATGTCTTTCTATGTGCATTAGTTGATGATGTTTGGCCTATAATCGCATTGTCGCGAACACACATAGAACAGCAAAACATTTCCAATCAATTCATCACTTTGTTACCAAATCTTGGTTTTCATGAAGTCCATCTTGTGTCTGATTTTGTGAGAGACGTTACTTTGGGAACTTATCTACCTTATGCAACTAGGGTTACTATATCTGAATTTTGGAAACTTTTACCACAAAGTAAGAAAAATATTTTAGATAACCTAACTCTTAACGAAATTCTCGGTTTTCTTTGGCACATTCATGTGCTCCAAATCGCTCTAAGAGAATTTAAATTAACAGGATTGCTTGTAGGTATTAGATCAGAATTTTTCTATTTAACTGCTCGCAAGCTATTATCTTCCTGTGATGTATATTTTATTAACACATCATAATACGGGCCCCTTTAGACCAAAATCTTTAGGGGCTTTTCTTTTTAAATTATAGCCTAAATCTTTTTGAAAGTAATTATATCGCCAATCTTTATATTCAATTCTTTTGCTCCGTTTTCTCGCACTTTGCCGAGCTCTAGTAAACCAAAAGAACTTCCGGGGTAAATTACCCATTCTTTTGTTTCTCGACTCATCATTCTCTTAGTATAAACTGCCTTTAATGTTTTTCCATTAACATTAACTTCTAATTTATCCCCATCACTTAATTCTGCTAGTTTACCAGTAAATTTCATTAGTCCGAAATTATCAATATGAACAATAGTGCCTCTCGCGATATCAATTTTAATAATTTTTTCAATATCAAATGGGTGTCCCATATCTTTCAAAGGTTTTTCCATTACTATCTGTGCTATTGCTGGTGCATGAACATATTTTCCGCCGAACGGAAAGAATCCATGGTCATTTAATTCATATAATTCTTCAATGCCAAAATCTCTAAAAAGCCAAGTGAAGATACCTGTATTTGCTCCCATAAAATAAATTCCTTTTTTCTTTGTTTTTCCAATTAAACGAGCAGGTCTTTCCTTGGAAGGATTTAGTATTATAGAAAAAACAGTATTTTCGGGGTATGCTTCGGCTATTAAACGCAAAACAAAATTGCCATTAATAATTGAAAATGGTGCAATCGGTACAACTGGTTCAATTATTATTTCATCATTCTTATTGATATTGTTTAAAATGACTCCTCTTAATTCATTGTAAGCTACATCGATACAATCAGTTATAAAAACTATTCGTTTTTTCATAAGCAACTAAATTACTTTATTGATTTGATTTACATCAAAAAGTTTTTCTAAATTATGCCCAACTCCATCTTTAAGAAAAACTTTTGTGTCAGGGTATTTTTCTTTTTGAAAGAATAATGAGCTTGTATAATTAATTTTTTTATCTAATTTTCCATGAAATATAATAATGTTAGGATAATCTTTATTTACTTTAATAAAGGATTTTAATTCTTTTCCAGAAAAATATTTATTCCAACTTTTCTTTTTTATCCCTCTGAGTGCAAATTTATAACCTCGCCTTAGAAAATTCAAATAGAATGAGTTAAAACCATAAAAATTATCTACGGTTTTTTTATCTTCCATTGATTCCGAAACTTCTTTTTTGTGTAAAAAAATTAACGGAGAAAACAAAATAACATTTTTTATATCATTTTTTGATATTTTAGCGGAAACAACAGGATTACCTGAGAAACTATAACCCATCACATATAAATTATTATAGTTCCAATCCATCTGTTTATTATCAAAAGTTTTTATTCCTTTTTTATTTTTTATAAACTCTACTGCCAATTCTACTGTTTTTTGGCAATTTTTATAAGTAAAACTACCACCACTTAGCCAGCTTCCCATATAATAAACACTAAAAAAGGCCGTGTTTTTATCAACTTTGTTGGCGAAAAAATCATCGTCAACTATTTGAGGTAATCCGGGAAAATAAACAAAAATATTTTTGCTATTTATTACTCCGTTTTCAATACTATCTTTAGAATAATAAAAATGAATAGCTATATTTTTATAAATAAAAAGTTGTAGTTCCATATTTTAATTAATTAATATTCTTTCTTTTATTGCATCAACAATAATTTTTTTGTTTTCATACATTTTTATTTCATTATCATTTATCGTCGGTTCGGTGAGACAGGGAACATTGAACTCTCTTGCTATTACTGCAAAATGGGAAAGAATCCCACCATGAATTATCAAAGCATTAATAAACGGAATTTTTGCAATTAAAGAGGTGTCGGTTTTGCAATTTACAAATACAACATCACCTTTTTTTATTTTATCGTAGTCCCCGGTTTTGTTTATAATCTTTAAAATACCATTTGATATACCTCGGCAAATGTTAGTGCCATTTCCTATAACTTTATTTTTACTAATATTATTATTTCTAATTTTCGGTTGCTTGTCTAACGTAGTGATATTTCTACTTTGAAAAATATAAATTTCTTTACCATCCCAACCCCACTCAATATCTTGTGGGTTGCCAAATATTTTTTCAAGTTCCAACGCTGTTTTTGATAAATTCTTTAAAAATTCATTTTGCAAGTCATTAATTCTATTTTTTTTAATTACTTTTAATATTGGCTTTTGATGACCACTAACCACTAAATCACCTAATCCTTTAGTGTATTCTACAATCATCTTCTTATTATCCTGATTTACGGGGTCGGTAGTAAATATTACTCCAGCAATTTTTATTGGAGCTAATTCTTGAATAGCGATAGCCATACTTTCATATTCCAATCTGATGCCATTTATTTTTGCATAAATTTTAGCATTTTCACTGAATAGTGATTGATAACATAATTTGATAGCATTTATAATATTTTTTTTGCCTTTGATATTAAGAAAACTTGAATATTGTCCTGCAAAACTTAACAACGGTGAATCTTCACAGGTTGCGGAACTTCTAATAACTAAAGGTTTATTACCAAATTCTCGGTTGATTTTTTTAAAAATTATTTTTTGGTAATTAATTGGTATTTGAAATTCCGACCAATCATAATTAAAAGGATCTAAAATTTTATTATCTTCGAGTAGTTGGTTAAAAATATTAGTACTGACAATTAAAGTTTTAGGGATTAGAAACCCCGTTTTTTCTTTAATGATCTTTAAATTTTTAGCTTTTGTTCCAATTTTTAAATTTTGAGAAGTTGCTAAAATAGTTATTTCATCGAAAATTGAGGACTTATTTTTAATCAATTTTGAAATATCCTCTCTGTCAAAAAATTTTTTACCCCTTGGATTAGAACGATATGATTTTAGGAATCCTCGGTTTTCCCAATGATGAATGGTAATAGCTTTAACATTAAACATCTTTGCTATTTCATTTGTAGACAAATACGGTTCGTTATTGTTCATAACATTTATTATCATTTGATGATTTTAATATACCTATAGTATCATGATTAAAAATTTTGTCAATTAAAAAAAAACGGCTGTATAGTATTTATCTACCACATTAAATATTGTATAACCCATTACGTCAAACACTTACTGATAAATCCTCTTTTTTATTTTCCTAAATAGTATTATAATTATGAAGCAAATAATTTTATACCTAAATTATATATGTTAGTAGTGGTCGGAAGAATTCTTGTGATGCCCTATATTTTAATGATGATAGTAATAATAAAATATATATTTATCCAGCTATTTCTAATTTAGATTTTAATAAAAATTATGAACATAAAACTAACAAAGCCAAGAAAATTAATAAAAGGTGATACTATCGGAATAGTTGCTCCGTCAGCTGGTAGCGCCAACGTTTTTCCTCATAGAATTATGAATGCGGTTAAAATGATTAACTCAATGGGATATAAAGTAAAGTTTGCGACGCATTCTTTGGAGAGAATTGGCTATGTATCAGCGTCTCCTAAAAATAGAGCGGATGATATTAATGAAATGTTCAGGGATAAAGAAGTTTCTGCTATTATTTGCACGATTGGAGGTAATTATTCCAATCAAATTTTAAAATACTTAGATTTTGAACTTATAAAGAATAATCCAAAAGTTTTTATTGGTTTTTCTGATATTTCTGTTTTACACTACGCATTTATGAAAAAATCTAATTTGCAAACATTTTATGGACCATGCTTAATGACCCAGTTTGGTGAATATCCTAGCATGTTGCCCTATACTTTAGATTATTTTAACAAAGCGATTGTTTCCATGGAGATACTAGGAGAAATTATTCCCTCAAAAGAATGGACCGCCGAAATCATTGATTGGACCACAAAAAAAGATTTGGAAAGGCCTAGAAAATTATTGCCATCAAAAGGGTATGAATGGCTAAAAGAAGGTTTTGCTTCAGGACTGATTCTTGGGGGCTGTGTACCATCAATTAATCATTTAACAGGAACCGACTATTGGATTGACCCAACCAATAGTATATTTTTTATAGATATCCCAGAGGGGCATGAATTTGGAAAAGGGTTATCAGTTGGTACGTTGGATGCTTATTTTGCAGACTTAGATAATTTAGGTGTTTTTGGAAAAATAGCAGGTCTGATAATTGGTCGTCCATATAATTATTCGGACAAAGAATATAATAAATTAAAAGAAATATTACTATATTATACTCAAAAGTATAATTACCCAATATTGCTAAATGCTAATATTGGCCACTGTGATCCTATAATAACATTACCCTTTGGCACCAACGCTACAATAGACTCAAAACAAAATAAATTCTTAATTAATGAATAGTCGGTTATTTAAATTTTATCTTTAATAAAAAAGGATTGTTCGGTTTATGCACATTTTGGACAAATTGCAAGTAAAAGTTTCTAAAGATTCTGTTTATTACTTAAATCATTCTAATTGTCCAATAATCTAGAATTAAACAAATCTCCTTTTATTAATCTTTTAGTAAATAATGGTTTATTTTCTAAAATGATAAGGATTAATAGAACTATAAAGAATTTATGGAAAAATATAATAAAACATATTCAGTTAATAAAAATATTAAGCCTAGTCAAATTTTAAGTCTAATTTGGAAAAATTTTTTATCAAACAGTAAAATAATTGATTTAGGTTGTGGACAGGGAAATGATTCTTTATTTCTAGTTAAAAATGGTTTTTTAGTTACAGCAATAGATAGTTCTTCTGTAGCTATAAATCAAATGAAAGTTAAAAAAGATGAACTTAAACTCAATAATTTAGAACTGATTTGTGATGATATTACTAATTTCAATATAGAAAAAGATAAATATCAAGTAATAATCTGTCGTAATGTTCTAAACTTTTTGGATAAAAATAAAGCTTTAGAAATATTAAATGATTTTAAAGATAATATTCAAAAAGATTCTTATATTATTATTGAGGTGTTTACTAAAAATGATCCTAGTTTTATTTCTAACAATAAATTTGTTAGTTATTTTGATGAGCAGGAATTATTGAATCTTTTTTCTGATTATGAAATAATATATTATCTAGAAAATATTATTTTAGATCCAGGGCACTTTGGTTTTTCTAGTCCACATAAACATGGTGTAGCTAGAATTATCGCTCAAAAATAATTTTATTTTTACTTAAAAAACTCAAGTAACATTATTAACGCCTTGTAGTAGTGTAAGCTTATAAAACTTGCAATATTTATTATTTAATGATACACTATAATTAACATAAATGATAATTATTATACATCTATGAATTTAGAACAATTAGAGCAATATAAAAAAAATTTAAAAATTTCCACTGATAAAATT
>JAQVSW010000021.1 GCA_028700345.1 Candidatus Shapirobacteria bacterium
TATCGTATTTGCCAAGCTGTTCCCAAAAAGCCCTCGAGTGGTTTTTAACCGTTAAATGGGTTAATTCGTGCAAGATTACATGCTCAAACTTATCAACCGGAAATAATATAATTTGCCAATTAAAATTCAAAGAGCCTCTTCCAGAACAGGATCCAAATCTTGAACTTTGGTTTTTTATCCCTACATTTCCATAATTTAAATTATATTTTTTAGCTAGTTGTCTGGTTTTCTCTTTAATTAATTTACTGGCCAGTACTCTCATTTTTTTATCAATTATTTTTTTAATTTCAGTTTTTTTTGAAAAGTTTATAAATATTTTTTTATCGAGAATTACCAGTGAATCTCGCAAAGATTTTTTTAATTCCACTTCGTAAACTTCTCCCAAAATACTGATTGATTTTATTTTATTTAAACTTTTCTTTTTTTTCATTTTTTCGTTTTGTCCAAGAATCCATTTTTCATTATCTTTTAAAAATTTTTTGACGACGATCAGTGGCATTAGCCAGGGGAGACTAATCATAATTTTATTTTTTTCAATTATTCTCAGCCGCATTGTCTGAACTCTCTTTCTATATATTTCAATTAAAAATTCTTTCTCTCCAATCTTAATTTTTTCCATAAATGTTAATATAGTATAAGGGATGATATATATTGCTGCCGACCATCGTGGTTTTCGATTAAAAGAGGAAATAAAAAAGTTGCTTGAAACCGAGCTTTATGAATTTCGTGATCTTGGGGCCTTTGAATATGATCGGAATGATGACTATCCCGACTTTGCCATTAAAATTGGAGAAAAAATTACTCAAGAAAATGCCAGAGGTATTTTAATCTGTGGTTCTGGAGCTGGTGCTTCAATTGCTGCCAATAAGGTAAAAGGCATTCGAGCTGGATTATGTACCTCAGTTAAGCAAGCTGCCTCTGCTCGCAGTGATGACAATATCAACCTTCTCTGTTTGAGTGCTGATTGGGTCAGTCTTGATGACAACCAAAAAATCACTGATACTTTTTTAAAAACTCTTTTTTCCAGTGAAGAGCGCCACCTTAGAAGAATTAATCAAATCAAAGACTATGAAACTAAAAAGCGTTGAAGAAATTATTTCCCAAATTAGGGTTGTTTTACGCCTTGATCTTGATCTTCCTTTTTTTGACAACAAAATTATTGACAACTCTCGTCTTCAAAAATCTCTCTCAACCATCAAGCTTTTGCTAGAAAAAAACTGCAAAATTTTAATTATTGGACACCGAGGTCGACCCAGTGGCATTGAAGACAAATATACTCTTCGTCCAGTCTATTTAGAGCTAATGTCTCTTCTCGAACCAAATGGTGAAAATTTAATCGAAAGTGTTTTTGTACCCGAAATTAATTTTGAACAAATAGATCAAGCCCTGGCTGTCAACAATATTGTATTTCTAGAAAATATTCGTTTCTGGCCTGGCGAAGAACAAAATATTTCTGATTTTCTTTCCCCCTTAAGTAGTTTTTGCCAGGCCTATGTCAACGATGCCTTTGCCGTAGCTCATCGTGCTCACGCCTCGATTACTCTCTGGCAGCATTTACCCAGTTTTTATGGTTTAAGTTTTGTTGAGGAATATAATCATCTCGAATCTTTAAGAGATCCTTCCCGGCCCCTTACTCTTATTCTAGGCGGTGCCAAAGAAGATAAATTAAAACATCTTGACAAATTAATTTCGCGCTGTGATCACATTTTAATTGGTGGCAAATTACCCCAGTTGCTTACTCTTCAAAATCCCAAAATAATTGCCGCTTCCTTAACTCTAGATACCTTCGATATTGATACGGAATCTATTGCTAAATTTACTGAAATAATAAATAATTCAAAAACTATTATATGGGCAGGTGCTATGGGTTTTTATGAAAACGAAAACTATCGAAATGGTACTGAAAAAATTGCCATGGCTATTGCGGCGACGGATGCTTACAAAGTTGTTGCTGGTGGCGATACCTGCGCCTCAGTCTCTAATTTAAATCTTAATCAAAAATTTGATTTTATTTGCAGTGGCGGGGGAGTTCTTCTTGAATTTTTAGTCAATGAAAATCTTCCGGCTTGGAGTTGATTATTTTTTCTCAAAAAAACTTCTAATTCTGTCTTTTCCTAAAGTATTGACAAAATTACTTCCAAAAGGTGTAATATAAGTTTCGTAAGTAACTTTATTCAAAAAATATGATACAGCTTCACTTTGATTTTCTGGAGCTTTTTTAATTACCCAGTTGTTTGCATTCCTTTCTATTTTTATAAAATATTGAATAACTCCTAAAAAATCCTTGTCATTAGCCAAAGCAATTCCATCAAGGTTGCCATTCTTGTCAAGATGATATTTTACCAGTTCCAATAACCTCATTCCTTTTTTTCTTTGCTCTTCTGGATGAAAATTTTTATCGTTAATATGTCCCTTTTCGTGGTTTAATACGACCAAATCTTCACCGGACATAAATTTTTCTAAAACGATTATTCTCTTTTTTTTATCTGAAAAATTATCCAATACGGGAATTAATTCCCCACTCTTTTCAACTTCTGTTCCGATAAAAATATTATAATTTTCCACATGTTCAACTGAATCTACCAGTAAACTTTCAATTCTCATTCCGCTCATTTCACCGTAAGGTTCTGGCAATAATATAGGTATTTTGTTTCTTGGTTCGACTGACGCTTCAAACTTCTGTCCTCCAGGTAATTCTTCATTATCCAATATTCCTATTACTTTCCATTTCTCCCTATTTTTTTTTATTAAAGATTTTTCTCCAAAAGTTCTTTTTAATATTTCAATAATCGGATTAGTTACAACTATTTCATTATTGATATGGGCTTCATTGTCCATCGTATGTGAAATACTAACATAAGTTTGTTGTATTATTAATTATGGTAAATAAAAAACTTAAAATTGGGATTAACGGTTTTGGTCGGATTGGGACTGTCGTTCTTCGAGCTATTTTAATGGAAAAATATGATGTTGATGTCGCGGCGGTTAATACTCGAGGTGAGCTGGAAATGGAAGCCTACGCCTACCAGTTTAAATACGATTCTGTTTATGGTCGATTTCCTGGAAAAGTCTCATTTTCTGAACCACAAAAAGCTCGTGAAACTGGGCGTTTACTTATCAATGATTTGGAAATTCCTTTTCTTGGTGAAAGTGATCCTTCAAAGATTCCTTGGAAAAATTACGGAGTGGATATTGTATTGGAATGTACCGGTGCCTTTACTGACTCAAAGGCTGGCCTTCATCTCAAGGGTGGTGCCAAAAAGGTAATAATTTCCGCTCCTGCTAAAGATCCTAAAATTCCTGTTTATATCTTGGGTGTCAATGCCGATAAGTATCACGATGAAACTGTTATTTCCAATGGCTCTTGTACTACCAACTGCGTCGCTCCTATTGTTAAATTACTTGATCAAAAAATTGGTTTTCAAGAAGGAATCTTGACTACTATTCATGCCTATACTACCAATCAAAATATTGTTGATGGTAATGGCAAAGATCCCCGTCGCGCCCGTGCCGCCGCAATCAACATTGTTCCCACTTCTACCGGGGCGGCTGAGGCCGTTATTGCGGCCTATCCTGAAGCCAGAGGCCGCTTTGCCGGGACTGCTATTCGAGTTCCTGTCGTTTGTGGCTCTTATTCTGATTTAACCTTTAAATTAGTCCGCTCTTCTACCGTTGAAGAAATTAATTCTCTTTTTGAAGAAGCTAGTTGTCAAACATCTCTGGTTGGCAAATTAAAAGTATCTTATGAACCACTTGTTTCTTCGGATATTATCGGCAACAATTCTTCATGTCTTATCGATACCCGGATGACCAAAGTTGTTAGCGATGATATGGTCTCTATAGGCGCTTGGTATGACAACGAATATGGTTATTCTTGCCGCTTAATCGAGATGGCGCTTCATATATGGAAATAATTCCTACTATTTTAGAAAAAGATTTTAACCTAGCCGAAAATCGTTTTTTACAAATAAAAAATTTGTCTTCCTGGATTCAAATCGATGTCATTGATAATGTTTTTACTTCTGGAAAAAGTTTTGAGCTTGAATTAATTTCTAAATTTAGTCAATTAAACTCTACTTTGTGGGATATTCACCTGATGGTAAAAGAGCCAGTAAATTGGATAAATAAATGTTTACATGTTACTGCTTCTCGAATTTATGGTCAGGTCGAAATGATGTCAGATCGGGAAATTTTTGTGACTCAGGCAAAAAATTCTGGTTTAGAAGTTGGACTGGCTTTTGATATTGATACTCCAGTTGATAATATTCCCAGTGAGTGTGATTTAATTTTATTAATGGCTAGACGGGCTGGTTTTGGCACTTATTTTCTCGATGAAAAAATATATCAAAAAATAACTGAAGCTAAAAAATTTGGCAAAAAAGTGGCCATTGATGGGGGAGTAAATCAAGATAATTTTTCCCAAATAAAACAATTCGGAGTTGATATTATTTATTTAGGTCAATATTTTTTGGATTTAATTAATGAAAAAGAAAATTAATAGACGAATTAGAATTGCTTTTTTTGGCGACTCTACTGTCAAAAAAAGAAGTCTAACCTTTATAGATGCTTATGATACTGCCCAACTTTTAGGCAAAAACAACTTTACCGTTCTTAACGGTGGTGGGCCTGGAGTTATGTTTGCCTCAACTCTCGGTGCCAATTCAGCTCATGGCCGAGCTGAGGCTGTAGTGATAAATCCCAAAAACGAGCCAGCAGCTCGCTATGAAGGTCAGTACCTTGAAAATATTTCTCAGGTTAAACGAATTTATTCTCTAAAATCTTACCAAGGACGACTTAACAAATTAATTAAACTCGCCAGTGCTTACATTATTTTTTACGGTGGTACCGGCACCCTCGCTGAAATGTCTTTTGTTTGGTCTGAGGCCAAATTTGCTTATCCCCGCCAAAAACCAATCATCTTTTATGGCAAAAAATGGCGCAAAATTATCAAGACCATCACTTCCGAGTTAAAATTCGAAAAAATCGAAAAACAAATTTGCTATTTTGTCGACAAACCCGAGCAGGTATTGGATATTATAAAAACGTATTCAAAATTAAAGTAAGTCCCTCTTACTCTAAATAATCTTGTAGTTTCTTTCTTCGACTTGGATGTCTCAGTTTTCTCAGTGCCTTGGCTTCAATTTGCCTAATTCTTTCCCGTGTTACATTAAATATTTTCCCTACTTCTTCAAGGGTTTTAGGAGTTTCTCCCATTAGTCCAAAGCGCAGTGACAGCACCTTGGCCTCTCTTTCGTCTAGACTTTCCAGCACTTCTTCTATTGATTCACGAAGTAATTCTTTTGAAGTCTCTTCGTAGGGGCTTGGCTGAGTCAAATCTTCAATAAAATCTCCCAGAAATGAATCTTCATCATCACCTACCGGAGTCGCTAGTGAAGTTGTATCCTGAGAAATTCGATAAATTTCTTCTACTTTCTCCACCGTAATTCCCACCTCTGCCGCAATTTCTTCAATTGCTGGTTCTCTGCCCAGTCTTTGTGTCAAAGCTCTAGTCGCTTTGTAAACTTTGTTAATAGTTTCTACCATATGAACAGGAATTCTGATGGTTTTAGCTTGATCGGCAATGGCTCTAGTAATTGCTTGTCTTATCCACCAAGTAGCATAGGTAGAAAATTTAAAACCTCGTTTCCAATCAAATTTTTCTACCGCCCTCATCAGTCCTTGATTTCCTTCTTGCACCAGATCAAGAAAAGTCAAACCTCTTCCAATATATTTTTTGGCAATCGATACCACCAGTCTTAAGTTGGCATTAATTAGATGGGCTCTGGCCTCATCTGAACCTTTTTCAATTGCTTTAGCTAGCTCTACTTCTTTTTCAAAATTAATTAAATCTATCTTGCCAATTTCCTTTAAATACATTCGCACTGAATCCATGCTATTTTTTTGAGCTAAAAGTGCCAAAAGATCAGCGCTACTCAACTTTCCTTTTTCTGAATCAATTACTTCTCGCGATTCAACTTTGTCAAAAATATCTATTCCCTTATCGAAAAGATAATCAAAAAGTTGATCAATTTGCTCTATATACTTTTCGGGTTCAGGAATTTGGGCTAAAATTTCATCATTGGTAAGGTATCGGAGTTTCTTTGCCTGAGCAACTAACTTGGTTTTTATTTGAGAAATATTTATTGTTGTTGCCATAACTTTGTATTCTATCAAAAATTAGTCCTCTCAAGACCTAGCTCTTTGCAATATTGCTAATTTAGTCAATATTTGAGCGTAATTTGCCTCAACTTTGGCAATTTCTTTTTCGTCTCCAGAGGCCTCTAGATTAGCAATTATACCACTTAATGATTTTAGCCTGTCTTTTAGTTCAAGTTCCTTAATTTGATTAATAATTTTACTCCTTTCTTTTTTTCTTTCTTCACTGCCGCTTTCTTCTTCAAGGGCTTTTAGATAAAGAGTGTTAAAAATATCCTTTAATTCAGGGTCAAGTTCATCAGAAATTTTTTCAGCCTTGAATTTTTTAAATTTACTTATTTTTTCTCCAATTTTTTTAAATCGGAGTGTTTGCCATTCTAGTAATTTAATCGCTGTTTTTGGGTTTTTTAATCTCAGGGCTAATATCAAAAATCTTTCTTCCAGCCTTTCTCTCATATCAGCTGGTTCAATTTCTTCCATCTTTTTTTTCTCTATTTTGCTTGAATCGACATTGTTTAGAATTTTTAAGTATTTTTTAAATTCTTCAACCACACTTTCTTCACTGGAATCTATCTTTTCCGCCACCTTTTTTAAATAATCAGCTCTAATCACTAGATTATTAATTTTGGCCAGAAATGGTAATACTGTTGTTAGAATCAATTTTTTACCTCTTGGACTATCAATTCCATAGTTTTTAATTCCCGAAGTCAAAATAAAATCCCAGATAGTCTCAGCCTCTTTTATTTTTTTCTTAAAAAAATCAATGTCACTATTTATTGCTTCATCCGGATCTTTATATTTTTCTTCAAGATCGAGAACTTTTATTTCATAATCCATCTTATCAGCCAGCTCGATACTTCTAATCATAGCCTTATTACCAGCAAAATCAGAATCTAAGGCTAAAATTAAGGTGTCGGCATATCTTCTAATTAGCTGAAGCTGATCTTCGGTTAAGGCGGTGCCTTTAATGGCCACCACATTTTCAATGCCTGCCTGAAAAGGACTAATCATATCCAGCTCTCCCTCAACAATAATAGCTAAGTTATTTTTTTTAATACTTTCTTTAGCTAAATTTAGACCATAAAACATTTGACTCTTATGGTAAATAGCAGTTTCGGGCGAGTTAATATATTTAGCTAAATTGGGATTATTTCTGCTTGGTAGTATTCTTCCGGAAAATCCTACAATTCTATCTCTAAAATCGATTTGAGGGAAGATTAATCTATCACTAAAACGGTCATAACTTTGGCCCTCTTTATACTGACTTTTTCCAAAAGAACCCGTTTTTATCAGTTCTTCAATTTTATAACCTTTTTTTAGTAAAAAATTAATAATCAGCCGGCTATCGCGCGGAGCAAAGCCAATCAAAAACTTGTTTATAGTTTCTTCACTGAGATTTCTTTTTTTGACATATTCTAGGGCTTCTTTGCCAAGCTTGTGTTTCAATAAAATATAGTTATAAAATTTGGCGCTTTCCCTGTTAATCTCAAATAATCTTTTCTTTATTGATTCTTCACCACTGAGTTTAGAAGAACGCACTAATTTAATCCCCGCCATTTTAGCTAGATCTTCAAGGGCATCTTTAAAATCAATTCGGTTATATTCCTCCACAAAATTAAAGACATCCCCGGCTTTGCCACAGCCAAAACATTTATAAATTTGTAGTTCAGGAGAAACCACAAAAGAAGGAGTTTTTTCTTGATGAAAAGGGCAACAAGCCACAAAATGCCTGCCTCTTTTTTTGAGTGGTACAAATTTATTAATTACTTCGACAATATCGAGCTTCTTTTTAATTTCTTCAATCTGATTTTCCACTGGCTTATTCTACCATTTGAGATTCTTTTCCTAATGATCTCTATTTATAATAAAATCTATTCCAGATTTTATCTGACTGCGATAAGGCTCTATTTTAATAAAATTCATTTCTTTATCAAAAATATTTTTTGCCTCTTTGGCGTACTTCTGCGCCATTTTTTTACCATAATCTAGACTGCCATATTTTTTCATTAACTCAACTATAATTTCCACATCTTCTTCGGTTTTTTCATTTCTTTTTTTATTTAATATTTTACTAATCAACTTCTTATCTATTTCACTACTTATCTTAATTAAATGTAGAAGCATTAAGGTTTTTTTATTTTCATAAATATCGTTACCCCTCTTTTTTTGACCAGAAAAATCAGAAGTTAGATCGAGAAGATCATCAATAATCTGAAAAGATCTTCCGAGCATTATTCCAAATCTATAGATAATTTTCAGTTGTTTTTCTGAGGCTCCGGCAATTATCGCCCCCAGTCTCATTGGCCCAGCGATAGTATAATATCCGGTTTTACTTTCAAGTATGAGTAAATTATCTTCTTCGCTTAAATCGTAGCGCCCCTCTTTTGTCCATCTAAGTTCAATCCCTTGACCAAGTATCGTTCGGCTTAGCATGATATAAAATTCTTCAATAAGTTTCATTGCTAGCTCTTTATTCATAATTGAAAAATTATCAAATAGAATTTTCCACATAATCACATGAAGCGCATCGCCAGCATTGATAGCTAGTTCATTTCCATAAATTTTGTGAAGTGCCCTCTTTCCTCTTCTACTTTCCGAATCATCTTCGATGTCATCATGATTTAAAATCCAGTCTTCAGATATTTGCATAGCGGCAGCCGTTGTTATGGCTTTTTCTCTCTCTGCTCCCATTCCCTCAGCCACTAATAAAAGTAAAGCAGGTCGAAGATATTTCCCCTTTCTTTGTGGATAATCACTTACTATTTTCAAATGAAAATCTAACTCTCTTTGATATTTTTTGTCAAGGCGACAAAAATCAGGAAATTTATTTACTTCCTCAATTTTTTTTTCAATAATCGGCCACAGCAAATTCCGGTAATTACTCAGGGTATTTAAAAAATCTTGATTTTCCATTTATGACTGAGTCGTTACTAAATCTTTATTTTCTTCAATTTTTCTTCCTTGGTTGGCTCCAGCTCTTATAAGTATTTTGTCAAAAGTATAGGGAGATAAGATATAAAGAACTTCAAAAGTAGCCACCGACAGTTCAAAGGCACATGGAATTTGGTTAGTGATCAAAAAGGCTCCTGCTCCCAAAAATAAAGCATTTCTAAAAGTTACTCTCATTTTATCTTTTAGGACAATTTCCAGTTTTTTTAACTCTGTGCCTCTATTTTTAGCTATCTCCATATCAATCTTGTGTCTGGTATAACCGGCATGCAAGGTAGTCAAAAAAGTTCCCACCGCCGTCACAAAATTCATACTTGTATTTTGTCGGGTTAAATCAGCCATTAAAAGCCAGTTTTCAAATTTAACCGGAAAATTTCGGAGTAAAATTATTGATAAAATTAACACTGTCCCACTAAATCCGCCACTTTGAAT
>JAQVSW010000022.1 GCA_028700345.1 Candidatus Shapirobacteria bacterium
ATCTATCTATTTTTTTAACTAATTCGTATAGTTTGTTAGAAATATCGGAATTAGTATTTTTTACATTATCTAAAACATTAAACAAATCTTTAACAATTTTCTTGAAATGAGTTTGATTTTCTAATAAAACTGGGGTCCATTTTAATTCTTTAAAAATAGAGGTAAATCCAAGACTTTCAATTTCTGCCTTAAAGTCCTCTGACTTCTTTTGACCAACTTCAACGCCATAATAAAAACGCTTATCAATAACCTTTGGCCTATTAAAAAAATTAAATAGTTTTTGAGGAGATACTTCCCACTTTAAAGTTTGCGACCAACCATAAACATTTGCCCAATCAATTATTAGCAATGTTCGTTTTTTTATTTTTAGTTTAAAATTTTTATTTTCCATATTAAATTTCTATTGCAAATCTTGGGTTATAAGTTTCGTCAGTAATTTGAAAATCAGTAATTCTTTCTATTGAAAAACGCCTAATTCCACCCTTGCTAATATCCCAAGCAAAAAGACCAACTTCACCATCATCATGACTAAAGCTATAAGGCTCTATATATCGCCACCCCTCACTTGTGCCATCTTTTTCACGATAAACAATCTTCAAGATTTTTCTTTCTTGGGCGGCCTGTTTAATTGTTTCAATTATTTGATACATTTAATTGATAAATTAAATTTTAATATTAGAATTTTTTTCTATTTCATCAATAGATACTGCAAATAAAGAATCTTTTTTAATTGTGTCTTCTGGTAAACCAAAAGACATAACACCAAAAATTTCACCATTATCATTCATTAGAGGGGAGCCTGACAATCCTGAATTACCACCGCAAGAAAGCTTCAAGCACTTTATATTATTAAAACGAATATCATTAGTTGTTAAATCGCAAATATTTATTGATTCAATAATACCTTGTTGCTCAGAGATTACTGAATTTAAATTAAACTGATCTACAAAAATTTCTCCATTTTCATCCCACCCCATAGACACTTCTAGTGATGGGTTGCTAGGCACAGATGCTAAAAATCCCTTTAGTATAAATTTATTATCAATGTTAGCTATTGATTTTTTATAATTTAATTCCCCTTCATAGACATCGCTGGAAAAATAAATTTTAGTTACATCTACACCAGGAAAACTTTCTAAATAATCTTTCTTAATTTCAACAATTTGTCCATTTTCCAATAAAAGCCAAAATCTGCAAAACAGAAATCCATCATTAGGTTTGAATGAATCCCCATTAATTAAGTGATTCGCTGTAAGGGCGGTTTTATTATTAATAAAAAATGCTGTCCCTAAAACACCACCAATTACATGGTTCTCCATTGAATTATTATATGATGCTTTAAAAATAGCAGCTAACATAAGTTTATTTTTTCTTATTACATTGCTCAAGTATATATTTAGACATTTTTTCCGAATCAGTACTTATTTTGTTATTTTTATTTTTAAAATATCTAATTACAGAAATAATAATATTTTTATAAAGTGTATATATGGAAACAAATATAGCAAAAAAAATGTAAGCCCCTAAAACAATCTTTGATGACACAAAATAAATATCTTTAAAATTAGATGTAAAGACTGGAACCCAAACCGCAGCCAATGTTATTAGTAAAGAAAAAAATGAATCAGCTGAAAACGATTCTTCAACCGCCTTCTTAAATTTTTCTAGTTGTATCTGAAGAGAAGATCTTTGTATTGATATGTTTTCTGATTTAGGAAATTCGTATTTGACATCACTAGATTCACTTATTGTTGGTTTTATTTCCGGCATATTATTCAGTTTTATCTTCAGCTTTACCTTCTTCTTTATTGTCCTCTTTACTAGGCAAGAGTCCGAAGGTGCCAGCAGCAAATTCTAATATATAACCACAGCCTTTACATATTAAAGGTATAGTTGGTATATTTATACCCCCAATTAATCTATTTTTTAAATCGTCCTGTAAATCATGAGCAAAATATCCTCCACCAAACTCAAAATTTTTACCATGACAAATGGGACATTCTAAATTTGGAGCCTTTTTAATTAACTCCTCAATTATTTTTTTCTTATTACCTTCAAATTTTGTTTCCATATATTTTAAACATTAATCTCAATAACCTTAGTCGTATCATTTCCAAAAATATCAATAACTTTAATAGCTATTTTCATTCTTCCTTTTGGCGTGTCTTTAAAGGCGGAAATTAATTCAAGCGAACGGTCTTTTTTCGTTCTAAACGACTGCCATTCATTTTCAAAAATATAACCACCAGTCCACTCTTCTTTTTCTTCACCAGTTTTTTCATCAACTACTCTAATAATTTCTTTCTTACTTTCAAAGTCAAAATCTACTGACCAATAATCAATCCAATCAGTCCATTTCTTAGTTAAAATTTCTCTTTCAATAATATCTGTATTTTTATCTTTAGAAATTTTTATAACCTGCCCATTTTCAATGATTATCTTATTGCCTCCGGATTGTAATTTCTCTTCTACTTCGCCCGTATTGTCTTGATTATAAAAAACACTAAAGTCTGTTAATTCAATAGCCACCTCTTTGATATTTCCCCGACCTCTAATAACAGGCTTCACTTCAATATAGGCAACATCGTAAAATTTAACTTGCCCTTTTTCTATCGCCTTCTTATCAAATACCTCACGAGGAATAACTTTAAATTGAATATCAATACCTAATTTCTTGGATGATTCAAAATCAATACCCATTTCATAATCGAAGCCCAGAACATCAACTTTTGTTATTTTCTTTTCCTGACATTCACTAACAATTTTTTCTAATAATCCGCTAGTGATCGGGGTATCAATTGAACCAACTGCAATTAATCTGTCTCTTTTTTTTCCAACAAACTCATTAAAAGAATCAATTGGCTCAGCTTTATAGGCAGATAAAATTAATTTAACAAATTCTTTTTCTTTATTTTCACGCTGAATTCTTTTTTCTTCTTCGCGTAAGTTTTTATTTACCCCTAAAAATTTTTCTCTTTCATATCTACCAATATTAAGAATTTCAAAAGCTCTAAAATTTTTCCCTGCTTTTTTTAATTCTCTTTGAACGCCAATCATTCTTTTACGAGTAGTGTGAATTGAAAATCTTCCTAAATCGGTTCCAATCCATTTTCTGTTAAGTTTTTCAGCAACGGCTAATGTTGTTCCGGAGCCACAGAAAAAATCAGCGACAAGATCGTTTTCTTTTGAAGAAGATTTTATTATTCTTTCTAATAAAGCCACTGGTTTTTGCGTGGGATAATCTAACCTCTCTTTTGACATAGAGTTCTCATACGGTATTTCCCATACATCATTTGGAATCATCCCTGCATCAGGATAATATACTCTCCATTTTCCTGCATCAAAACGTTTACGACAAACCCTTCCCTGTTCGTCAATATCTCTAAAATGAGATTTTATATAATCTTCTGAATAAGGAACTTTTGCCCCCTCTTGATTAAAATATGTCTTATTTGTTTTTCCAAAACAAAAAATAGTATCATGTTTTTGAGCAAATTTATCATCTGGTCTTCCTAATGTCGAATAATACCAAATGATTTCGTTTCTAAAATTATTTTTACCAAAAATTTCATCTAAACACATTCTCATAAATGCACTAACCCTCCAGTCACAATGCACATAAATACTTCCATCATCCGCCAGCAGACCATGTATTAGTTTAAGTCTTTCATAGATCATCGCGATAAAACTGTCAGCTCCTTTTCCCCAAGTATCTCGATAAGCTATTTCTTCAATAACAGAAGGTTTTTTAGTAAAACTTTCTTCGCCAATTTCAATATTCATTGAAAAATCAGCTCCAACATCAAATGGTGGATCAATATAAACCAATTTTAAACCACCCTCAGCTTCAATTTGTTTTCTTAATGGGCCGTTTTTTAAACTAGATAAAATTAATTTATTATCTCCCCAAATTAGTTTATTTGACCAACCCTTAATCTGTCTCCCTGAAGTATCAAAAAGCGTAGCTTGAGCGCTAATTTTATCCTCACTTCTAGGCTCATCAATATGCTCAATTGCTTGAAATGGTAACACCATATTTTCCACTTCATCGGTCTTTCCATTCCATAAAAGCTCAACTTCTCGGTCGGTATCAAAAAGCAAAAAACGGTATTTATCTGGCAATGACTTGCCGGCCTCTAAATACTTTATAATATCTCGCTTTTCACTATCAGTTAAGTTTAATTTGTTTCCCATATAAATAAATTGACTTTACCTTTTTATAGATTCAAAATAACACAATTTTTGCTAAAATACAAGGGAAAAATCTATACTTTATTAGCCTAAAAATAAGTTAAAACTGTGTGTTTAGTTATTTTATATTAAAACGATATTTAAATATGCACAGTCTATACAAAAAAAGGAGTCAATCCCGAAGGATCAACTCCTAAATTTGTTCGAGCTTATTGAGGCTCGACTTGTAGGTCAAAAAACAAATAAATTGTTTTTGGCCGTCTTTCAACAACGGCTCCGGTTTTCTTGTCTTTCTTCTCAACGATAATGAAAGACCGAATAGCTTTTTCATCCTTGCGGACGACATAGCCGTTCTTGAGCCAGCCGTTGAAAGTGAAGCAATTAACAAACGGATTATAACGTTTAGCTTCATCTTCGCCCCAACGTTCGGTAATCTGTTTTCTAACAAGATCAGAAGTGTTTTCTGAACCTGTCCAATTTGATTTGACTGATATTGTCATAAAATTAAATTGGCGACTGATTTTTAAATTGCCGGATAACGTCGCCTTAGATTATCTATCGGCACGAAATGAGACAACGTCTGATTGCTTGCGACAGTCAAGGTGGAGACTTGCTACTACCTTGATAGGCGATAAGCTGACGTTAAAATGAGAAGCCACAGATAGACAATCATCCTATTTTCCTACTTTTGACTAATATTAGTTCATGTTATAAAATAGGCTTACTATGACTAGTGAAATTCAACAATTAAAAAAAGAGCTTAGCGACTTAGTAATTGAATTTTATAAGGCCTATTTTAAAATTTTATTTTCTCGCAAGAAAATTAAGCTCAGTGAAAAACTGTCCATGTCGAAAGAGGTGCCTGGTCTTTTTATGGTTATTAAAAGATATTTAAATACCATTGAATCAGCAAAAGCCTTCAGCGGTTTTATAATTGCTCTTAATAAAGAAATTAAAGAAAATGATAAAGACGGGTCTTTATCAGAGGTTAATTTAAAAAAGATTAAAAATACTCCAACTAAATCATATAATTGGATGTATTACAGTTTATTTAAAGAAATGATTATAGGCACTAGTCTTCTAGCCCCTGCACTTCAAAAATCTCTTCAAACTGGAAATGTGGCGCCCTTAAAAAAGATAATAATAGATAGTGATATTGAAGGACAACTCAAAGAAATCCAAGCAATGGAAAAAGAATTAATGGACGCTAAAGCTGATATTTTTATCAAGCCTAAGTATTATAAAAAGTTTTTTCTGGATTTTCACAAAACCGTTATGGCTTGGCTTAAAGCCTTAGAGATGACTAATGAATTTGCTGATACGGAAAACAAGTTATATAAAGAGCCATTAACAGATGATTGGAAAAATATTGAGATTAGATTTAAAAATAACCACGACATAACTTTAAAAATAGACGGTGAAGAAAAGAATTCTAGTTATGAAGAACTAGGTTTTGCTGATACTCGTCAGAATTCTTCTCAAAACGCAGCCTATGTTAAGAGCTGGAATACTTTAATTTTATTTTCCACTCAAAATGGTCGTATTAAAATGAATGATTATGCCGGAAGCAAAGCTAAAAAAGAATTATTTAAGAAAAACAAACAAGACTTATCTAAAAGATTAAAAGCCTATTTTAGCCTTAAAGACGACCCAATTATTTATAATGAAAAGAATGAAGAATATCAGATAAAAATAAAACTAGCTCCACCGCCAGACTTTAGGGACTCCTGGTCGGACCGCCGTATATCCGAATCAAACACTAAAAAACAACCACCCAAAGAATACCTGTCCAATTACTAAAGAATTTTCCTCGCTATTTCCCTGCTAATTTAATCCTCTAACTTGTCTAAAGTTAGGGGATTTTTTTATTACCTGCGAAATTTCGTCCATATAGGTTAGGAGACACACAAAGGTCGATCTCCTCATTAATTCCTAATCTAAACTATGTGCCAAAAGTTAAATTACCAGCCTGTTTGTTTTTTTCTTTTTTCGGCGGCATCCCCTTGGGGGAGCCGAAAAAAGAAAACAAAGGCGATAGAAACATTATGCTTCTTAACTTGACTATAAGCACACTCAACAAGATTTAAGTGATATGGATAACAAAGATAACGAAAGATTAGAACGTGGACGATTAAAGTATTTAGAATACATTAAAAAAGCTAAAGAAAAACGAGCTAAAGGGACTTACAAAACCAAAATTATTATCTCCGGATCATTTATTGAAGAATATATTTACCAAAACGAGATTACTTTAGGTAAAAAGGCGGTCCGTAGAAAGAAACGAAAGAATAAACCTAGAGAAGAACAAACAGAAATGCGCAGTGGTGTCTTAAGGCGAACTAGAATGACTATTATGAGATTAGTAAATAGCAATCCTGATTTTATCACTTTCCTCACTCTGACTTTTGATGAAAATAAGTTTGAGAATAAAAAAGATATCACCGAATTTGAAAAGTGTAATTATCTTTTTATGACTTTCATCCAAAGATTAAAATATAACTTCATTGGCATTAAATATTTAGCCGTTCCCGAGTTTCAAGGCGATTATTATTTCCGCACCAATATCAAGAAAGAATTCGGCGGAGCGATTCATTATCACCTTCTTCTCAACCAAATGGTTGATACTAAAAAAATTGAAAAAGTTTGGCGACACGGTTTCGTCAAAATCAATAAAATAAAATCAATCAATAATGTCGGCTTATATGTCTCCAAATATTTAAGTAAAGAATCTTTTAACCGCAAATATTTCGGCAAGAAAAAGTTCTTTTACTCCCGCAACTTAAACCGACCCCAAGAATTTAAAGGCCAAGAATGCGAAGAGATGTTAATGGGTTATTCCCCTCCACCAGAAAAAGTTTATGAAAAGGAATTTAGCAATAAATATCGAGGTGAAGTGACAGTAAACATTTATCAAATTAAATAATATGGCAAACTTAGAAAAAATTAATTTCAGTTCAGCCGGATATAAAGAATGGCTAATCGGAAAAATAAACGGCATGAAAAAAGCATTGGAAGCCGGAGAAAGTTTTGAACATTCCGAAAACGAAGAAATGCTTAAACGAAAATTAGCCTCTTACGAAAAGGCTCTCAAAGAAACTGAGTAAAAAGTCATGCACAACTTTTTACGTTAAAATTAATTCACAACTCTTATTATGGTTAGCAAACAAATGCTTCAAAAACTGAAAATAATCATCAAAGATGAATACGGGCGAGATCTATCAGATAGCGAAGTGTTTGAAATTGGTAATGGTTTAGTGAGATATTTTAAGACTTTAAAAAGATTGAATTTATCAAAACAATTTGCTAATATGAAGAAGCACACAAATCAAACATAATACTAAAAGCTTTTTTTATACTTGTCCCCTAAAAGGGGGCGGTTCTGACAGACAAGTATTGCTTTTAGTGATATTGGTTTGTGTGCACGGAGCCGCTCCCTTTTAGTTATCCAAAAATATGAAAAATACGGACAAAAAATGTATTCTCTATTGCCGAGTTTCCTCAAAAGAACAGGAAGAAAAAGGTTATTCTTTAGAAGCCCAGGAGAAACTACTTAAAGATTACGCTAGTCGTAATGATTTTAGTATTGCTAAAATATATAAGATTTCCGAATCCGCCAGCGGCAAGCTGATCAGGAAGACTTTTTCGGAAATGTTGGTTTATACAAAAAAGAATAAACTTAATCTCATTCTAGTTGAAAAAATAGATAGATTAACACGCAACTTAAGAGATGCGGCGATTATTAGCGATTGGATAAATGAAAGCGAAAAAAATCAGATACACTTTGTTAAAGAAAATTTTATTGTTAATCGTAATACCCGAGCTCATGAAAATTTAGTTTGGGATATGAAAGTAGCTATTGCTAGATTCTATACTAATAATTTAAGTGAAGAAGTTAAGAAAGGACAGAAAGCTAAACTAGAATCTGGTTGGATGCCTCAACGTCCTTGTTTGGGTTATAAAACAATTGGCGATAAGGGACATAAAACCCAAATTATTGATGAAAATATTGCCCCATTAATTAGGCAAGCTTTTGAATTATATTCAAGCGGTAATTATTCTCTAAACTTTTTAGCCGAAGTAATGTTTGACGAAGGTCTTAAAGCGCCATCTGGAAAAATGTTGGCTAAAAACACTTTGCACAACATGCTGACCAATCCATTTTATACCGGACAAATTGTTTGGAATAAAAAAGTCTATCCTGGAAATCACGAACCAATAGTTTCTCAAGATTTATTTGATAAGGTGCAATTAAAAATTAAACGCAAATTATCGGTCGCACAATTTAAAAAGCATCTCTTTATTTTTAAAGGCAATATGCGCTGCGCTGAATGTGGTGGCATTATTAGTTGGAGCCAAAGAAAGGGCCACGTTTATGGAACTTGTAATCATTACCGTTCTTGTTCACAAAATACTAGAGTTAGAGAACAGGATATAATCGAGCAATTAATTCCCTACCTTAAAGAAATGCAACCTAAAACACCAAAATTAATTGATTGGCTTGAACAAGTTGTTAAAGAGGATGAGCCGAACAATAACGGACTTATAGAGGCCAAAAAACAGGCTCTAGAAGAGAATTTAAAGCGAATTGAGAATAGATTAGACCTTCTTTATAACGATAAGCTGGACGGCAAAATCACTGATGATTTTTATACTAAAAAATATAATGAATTTAGCTCTGAAAAAATAGACTTAGAAAAAAAGATACAACAGATTTCTCTTAGAAACAGAACGATTGATTATAATGAGGGCATCAAAATTCATCGCCTAGCAAGCAAGGCGCCGGATCTAATTACTGACGATGAAACAGACATTGAAAACAAGCGATTAGCTTTATCAGAATTATTTTCGGACTTTTCATTAGAGGGCGATAAAATAAGGGTAAAATATACTTTATGGGGTGATTTTTTAGCTGAATGGATGCCTCGTGTAAATAGCAGTTTCGGACCAGTAAAATTTGGCGAAGATTATGAAAAAACAGGCCTTTTACAACCTGTTAGTTCATCGATGCTCGAGGACAGGGATTCGAACCCCGATAGCCAGGACCAAAACCTGGAGTCCTACCGTTAGACGATCCTCGAATTTTTTATAACAAAGTAATTCTAACAAATATCTTAAAAAAGTCAATCTAAATT
>JAQVSW010000023.1:0-3117 GCA_028700345.1 Candidatus Shapirobacteria bacterium
GTTTTTATCGGCGGCTTTGATAATAATTTGTTGAATGTTTTCGTCGCCAGCAATATCACTGGCAATAGCAAAAGGAACATAAATATATTCGTCGACACTAGGACCACCAAAACTACTGCCCCTAATATCGTTGATACCAATAATCTTCAAATTTTTACTACCAACTACAATTTTTTTCCCCAGAGCGTTGCCTGAGGGAAAAAGCTCAATGGCAATAGTGTTGCCAAGAATAGCGACATTACTTTTTTTATCTTCTTCTTCTCGGGTAAACCAGCGACCATTGCCCTCCGAAGGAACAGAATTATTGTTTGGACCATAGAGATAATTGGTGCCAAGGACAGTGACACTTTTTTTTATATCCCTTGATTTGACCTGCGCTGGGGCAGTTTTCATGGGCATAACCAAATTGGTGTTTAAATTTCTTTTTAGATTATTGACATCTTTTAGGGAAAAGGATGTAGTAATTGTTGATCCGCCACTGCCGGCGCCTCGACTAAAACCGCCACTATCACTAAAAATTTTTCCGGGACTGACAAAAATAGTATTACTACCTAGAGCCTCAAACTGCTCATTAACATAAATTTTTAAGCCGTTACCAATAGAAGTTAAAAGAATAACGGAAGTGACACCAATAATTACCCCAAGGGTAGTTAAAAGAGTTCGACTCTTGTTTTTTAAAACAGAGCGGATAGAACTTTTAAAAAGATCTTCAAGGGAGGGTTTTAACATTTTTTATTGGTAATCTTACCGTCCTTGATAATGACTAAACGCTGGGCCTGCTTTGCCAAATCCATGTCGTGAGTAACGAGGATTATGGTCCGGCCTTCACGGTGAAGTTGGTGAAAAAGCTCAACAATTTCTTTGCCAGATTTAGAGTCAAGATTGCCAGTGGGCTCGTCGGCCATGATAATTTTGGGATCATTGATGAGAGCCCTGGCGATGGCGACCCGCTGCTGCTGGCCGCCGGAAAGCTGGGCTGGCGTATTTTTTAATTTATCCCCTAGTCCGACTTTTGTGAGCATTTCGAGAGATTTTGGCAAACGCTCAGATTTGGGAAGATCAGAATAAAGAAGAGGGAGAGAGACATTTTCGCTGGCAGAAGTCTTGGCGAGCAAATTAAATTGTTGAAAAACAAAACCCAGGGTGACATTGCGAGTCTTGGCTAGTTCCTCTTCGTTTAAGTGAGAAATATTCTGTCCCTCCAGTAAAACCTGACCAGAAGTGGGATTATCAAGAAGACCAACAATATGCATGAGGGTAGATTTGCCCGAACCACTGGGGCCGGTGATAGAAATAAATTCACCCTGATGGACACAAAAAGAAACACCGTCAAGTGCATTAAAAACAGTGTTACCAGAGGTATAGGTTTTGACAATATTTTTTAATTCCAGAACTGGAGTTTTGGAATTAGTTTTTTTTGATGACGACTGAATCATTGGGAGTTAAGCCTTCTAAAATTTGAACTTCATCTTCATTTTCAATGCCAAGAGTGACATATTTTTTACTGAGTTTACCGTCGCTTTTTAGCCAAACATAACTTTGGCCGTCGTCGTTTAGAGCATCGAGTGGAATTACCAGAGCCTCATTTTCTTCTTTTAAAATAAGATCAGCTTCTCCGTCCATACCCAGTCGGTAAGAAAGATCTTGATTATCCAGAGCCAGTTTAAAGCGAACTTCGTAAACAGTGGAAGATTGACCGCTAACAGGAATAAAGGAAATATAGGTAATTTCTGACTCAAAACTAGAGTCGGGGAAAGAGTCGATAGTAATGGTGGCAAGTTGTCCAACTTTTATTTTAGAAACATCTTCTTGGTCAATTTCGGATCTAAAGTAAATTGAATCGGGATTAATAATGGTAAAAGTAGCACTGGCGGGGGTGATATTGGTCCCAGTTAGAGGCTGCTCAATATCGGTAACAATTCCGCTGATGGGAGACACAAGAGTTGATTCTTTAATCGCCATGTCGGCAATTTCGTAGCTAATGACACTATTATCCAGAGAATACTGAGTTCTATCTAAAATTCGCTGGATGGTATCGGAAACAATAACATCTTTGTATTTATCTTGAGTATCCCAAAATTGACTTAAATTGGTCCGATAATTATTGAATTGAGTTTGGAGGGATTTTCGAAGCTGCTCCCTGTCAAGGGAGGCGATGGCTTGCCATTTTTTGACTCTATCCCCCTCTTTTACCCCGACCCAAACGAGTTTGCCGGAATTTTGAAAACGAAGAGAAGCAATTTCGCTGGCAGAGACTGAACCGGCTAGAGTTAACTCTGATTTTATTGATTTAATCTGCGGGGAAACGATGATGTCTTTTTTGGTATCAAGAACCGGGATGTCTTTGTTTTTTTGAGCTTGAACGCGGTTTATGGCTATAAATAAGGCAAAGATAGCGATGGCGCCAATAATTATTTTATTTTTGTATTTGGAGAAGAATTTCATAGACCGCTTATTATAGCGCATTTTTTAGATATTTTCCGTCTCTTTTTCCATTCGGAGCTGTTTTAGTTTCCACATAAAAAGACGGTAGGGAGTTTTAATTTGACGGGGAGCGTGGTCCTTGACAAAATAACGGGCTTTTTCGAGGAGTTTTCGATCTTCGGTTTTGGCGAGGCGAATATAAAGAGATTTGTTTTTCCAATCATCCAGTTCGTTGGCTAATTCTAAACCGTAGGCTTGAAATTCATTTTTGACATATTTTTTTCTTTTATCAAAACTGTCTTTAAAAAGGGAAAGGGTTTCGCTGATGGGAGTGGGCTTGGTAGAACGCATAGTGGACTCGGGGGGAATTGAACCCCCAATGCGTCAATGCGAATGACGTGTTATACCGTTTAACTACGAGCCCTAGATAGAAAAAAATCTAAATTCTAAAGCCTAAAATCTAAAAAAAAATTAGCTAATTAGAATATTAGAAATTTCTTTGAGTATTTTATCAATAGTTTCAGTAATTATCACTTTTTCCTCTTTGGAGAAGGGTTTTAAAACATACTGCTCGGCACTATCAAACTCTGGCTTACCAATACCGACTCTGATGCGCCAAAAGGCTTGAGTCCCCAGATTTTCGATGACCGATTTAACACCGTTGTGACCGGCAGGGCCACGGTCAAATTGGAG
>JAQVSW010000023.1:3217-9186 GCA_028700345.1 Candidatus Shapirobacteria bacterium
CCCCGTCGTAATTTTAAGCCGTCGATAATTTTTTTAGCCAAGGTTTTTTGAAAGCCCGGAAGATTTTCAATTTCGTCAAAAGTAATGTTTAATAATTTTTCTGGAGTGTTAAAACCAGCCCTGGTTAACTGCTGGATTCTGGCACCGCTTAAATTGGGAATGGCGGCGGCGGTGAAAATTTGTTTTAAAGTTAATGTTTTTTTGGCCTGAATTTGAGTGATGATATTTTGAGCTGATTTTTCGCCGAGATTGTCTAGATCTTTAATGTCAACAACCGTTAATTTATAAAAATCACCGGGAACTTTTATTTTGCCGGCGGAGTAAAGTTTTTCAATAGTTTTGTCGGATAAGCCAAGAATATCAAGTGAGTCAGCGAAAAGTCGGAGAGAACCAAGAATTTGAGGGAGACATTTTTGAGAGTTTGGACAGCGAAGATACTTGTCTTCCTTGATAAGTTGACTGTGGCATGAAGGGCAATATTGAGGGATATCAATATGACCTTTGGTTACCTTGTTTATAACTCTTTCGACATGGGGGATGACATCGCCACGACGAGTAATTTCAACAATGTCACCAAGGTTAATATCTTTTTCGATGATCAGCTGGTAATTGGCAAGGGAGGCAAAAGAAACGATGGCGCCAGCGACTTCGACTGGCTCAAGCTCCGCTACCGGGGTGATGGTCCCGAGAGGTCCCACCTGCCAGACGATATTTTTAATTTGAGTCTCGGTTGTCGAGGCGGGAAATTTGTAGGCGACTTGATATTTGGGGCGATTATTTTTTGAGCCGAGTTTTTCGGCGATATTTAGATCGTTTATTTTAACAACGAGACCGTCAATTTCGTAGGGGTAATTTAAACGATCTTTGGTTAAAAATTGCTGATAAATTGTTTCGATTTCTTCAAATGTTTGGCAAAGGTGGGACTGGACAGGGGTAAAGCCAAGAGATTTTAATAGGGATATTTTTTCGATTTCAGTGGTAGGGGTAGGGTTAATAAAAATATCAGTGGCGTAGAGAGTGCAGTACTCACTGTATTTACCGTCAAGGCGCTGGGAAAGGCCAGAGGCGGCGTTTCGCGGATTAGAATATTTTTCTTCAGAAATCTGATTTAATTTTTCAAAATCTTTTTTGGTAACGACAATTTCACAGCGGATAGAACCAGTAAAATCTTTGGATAATGATAAAGGCAAATTTTTCATTTTAACCACATTTTGGGTAATAACGTCTCCAATGATGCCATCACCACGAGTGATGGCTTCAGTAACTTTCCCTTCTTTATAAATTATTTCTAAAGAAATACCGTCGCATTTAGGTTGAATGACAAAGTCAGGAATAGTAATTTTTTTTAATTCAAAATAATGAACTAGATCTTTATAATTACTAACTTTATTTTGTGATCCCATGGGAATTAAATGCTTTTTTTTGTCAAAACCGGTGTCAAAATTTGGGGTGCCGATTTTGGTAAAAAAACGATGATGGGGAGCTTTGAGTCGAAGAATTTCCTCCAGAGTATCGTAAGTGTGATCATCCATGATGGGTTTGCCGCCGGTGTAGTAGGCTTTTTTGGCATCCAAAAGAAGCTGTCCGAGTTTATGAGTAGAGATATTTTTTAAATCGAGCGTGTCAAGAGTGACCATTGATATATTTTACACGTTAGCCAGGCAATAGTAGGCCCCTTTGGTAGAGCCACGTTTTTCGCAGACTTTATCGTCGATGAGTTTTTTGAGATCACGCCAAATAGTATCGTCGCTGACCATAGGTAAAAGTGATTTGGCATCGGGCATTCGTAGACCACCAAACTGTTGCATATATTCCACTAGTTTTATCTGTCTTTCGGTCAAATGAACCTGCTTGCCGCCGAGTTTTTGTTTAAATTTGAGGTCACGGGAAAGAGACTGAACTTTATCTTTGATACGTGAGAGCTCGATGGCTAGGGCCTCGGTGTAATAAATTATCCATTTTGTTAGATCACGCTGAAAAATATCACTGTCTAGTTCATGGGTAGCCTGAATGGTGTTGTAGTAGGTTTCGGCATTGCGGTCGAAATATTCCTCAAGGGAAAATAAACGACGAATATCGTAGCCTTCAACATAAAGAGGGAGCATCGAAAAAGCCCGGGAAACACGGCCATTTCCTTCAATAAATGGATGGATGGCAACGAGGATGTACTGGGCAATGGCAGCGCGGATAGCGGGGTGAATTTCCCGGGTGGGGGCTTCATTGAGCCAGCCGACAAAGTCGGACATGAGATAAGGCACTTCAATAGCTGGAGGGGGGCGATGAGCGATTTCACCGGTACGGGTGTTTTTTAAAACGACTTGCTGGCGGCGATATTTACCAATTTCACTTTCGGGAATAATTTTTAGAGTAGTGAGTTCGTGAATTTTTTTGATAATGGTTTCACTAAAGAAAAAAGGTCTGCTTTTAGTATCGGCATTTTGAACAAATTTTTCCTCTGGGAGGGGTAAACCAGCATCAAAAGTGGCCCAAATTTCCTCGAGATAAGAGACAACATTGCGGTAGTTGATAACTTCCTGAATATCGCGCTCTCCTGCAGTCACTTGACGTCCTTCAACGAGCTTAGCCACATCGTGATAGCTCAGGTCATTGCCCTCGATACGGGTACCAAAGTGGACAGTACGGACGATAGCTTCTTGCTGAAATTGTTTTTCGTAGGCCGGAATGAGAGGGGCTTCGTCAATAATCGCTTTGGCGGCTTCGAGAGTACCGATGTTCTTTAAAATCTGGTTATTGATGGTAAATAACGGTGAAAACATTCTGAGGGAATTATAGCAGATTTTTAAAAATCAATGAGGGGAAAATGCGGAAAAAGAAAAACCAATCTCCCTTTAATTCCCTCTTTAACAAGAGGGAACATTAGATAGCCCCGTCTTGTTAAAGAAGGGGTAAGGGGAAGATTGACTTATTTTAAAAAGAAATAATCCAATGCTGATTTCGGATCAACGTTGGCGTCGATAAAATTAAGGGCGGTAATAATTTTTTTAATAATTCGAGCGGTATTTTTATCGGGATTTACTACTAATTTCTGTTGATAAATTTCCAGCTGAGACAGTAAAAGATTTTTGATTTCATTTTTATCATTGACGATAGATGAGGCAAAATCGAGATCTTTTTTGGGATTACCACTTAAAGGCCAGGCTTTATTTTCGTTTTGAGTTTTGGGAGAAACGATTTTAATCTTTTGACAGCGAGAAAGAATGGTGGGTAGCAGTAATTGAGGTTTGCTAGTGGTTAAAATAAAATAGTTGTTTTTACCTGGTTCTTCAAGGTTTTTTAGAAGAGCATTTTGGGATTCGGAATTTAAATTATCCGCCTCCGGGATATAAACAACTTTTGAAAAATGATTAAAGGGTTTTTGAGACAAAAAGTTTTTGAGGAGGCGAACAGTAGCTATGGAGTACTGATCGACAATAAAAAGATCGGGATTGTTGTCAGGGAGGTGCTTTAAGTTTGAAAGATATTCTAGAGCTTTTTCTGAGGAAGTTTGGGGAGAAGAGGCAATAATTAGAGTTGAAGGAAAGAGAGACATAGTTTACTATGATTATAGAGTATGAATGGAGACGCAAAAATATATAAAACATTTTCGGCAGTGCTACTTGATAAAGGCCTTATCGATAATGCCAAAGCGGAGGAGATAAATTTAAGGCAGGTTAAAACAGGAGAAAGCGAAGAAGAAATTATTAAGAGTCTGCGGATTCTAAATGATGTTGATTTCGTCAAATATAAGGCAGAATTTTTGAGAATTCCTTTTGTAGATCTCGAAAATATTGGTTTTTCACCAGAGGCTCTAGCTCTGGTACCTCAAAGCGTAGCCGAAAAATATCACCTTGTCCCCTACCGGATGGATGCCAAGGAAAAAACTATTTATGTGGCCATGGCTAATCCACTTGATATCGAAACAGTGGAATTTCTCGAAAAAAAGACAAATCTAAAAATAGAGACGGGAATGGCGGTGGAAAAACAAATTGACGCTTTTATTCGGGAAAAATATGAACGGGAAAAAGGAATTACGACTGAGGTGACCAAGGCTCTTGATGAACAAAAAGTCGAAGAAATGAAGACGGAGTCAGAAAATCTAAAAGCAGTTTCGGCGGAGGCGCCAATTGCCAAAATTGTAAATACGATTCTTGACTACGCAGTTCGCTCCAGAGCCTCTGATGTTCACATCGAACCACTTGAGGAAAATGTCAGAGTTCGTTACCGCATTGATGGAATTTTACAGGAAAAATATGTTTTACCCCGAAATGTTTTGGAGGCGGTAGTTAGTCGGATTAAGATTCTCGCTAATTTAAAAATTGATGAAAAAAGAATTCCTCAGGACGGTCGTTTTAATATCAATGTTGAAGGGAGTGAAGTAGATTTACGTATCTCAACTTTGCCTGTATCTTATGGGGAAAAGGTTGTTATGCGGTTACTGCGAAAAGCGTCAAAGGTGCCATCGCTGCCAGATTTGGGTCTGCGAGGCCTCGCTCTCAAAAATTTGATTGAAGCCATCGAAAGACCTCACGGAATTATTATAGTAGTAGGGCCCACAGGCTCAGGAAAAACAACCACTCTATATTCAGTTCTTGATAAGGTAGCGACTTCCAGAGTCAATGTGGTGACGATTGAGGATCCAGTCGAGTATCAGATGAAGGGAGTCAATCAAGTCCAGGTGAATGTACAAGCTGGGTTAACATTCGCCTCAGCTTTACGTTCTTTTCTTAGACAAGATCCTAACATTATGATGGTTGGAGAAATTCGGGATACAGAAACGGCGGAGCTAGCTGTTAACGCGGCTTTGACAGGTCATTTAGTTTTTTCGACTCTACACACCAATGATGCCTCGGGAGCCCCGCCGAGACTTATAGATATGGGAGTAGAGCCTTTTTTATTGACCTCAGCTCTTACCTGCGTCGTGGCTCAGAGAGTACTGCGAAAAATTTGTCCTAACTGCCGACAGGATATGGAGATACCACCGGATAAAGAAGAGGAAATAAAAACAACTTTAGGGCCGATTTATGGAATGATCGAAGATCGGTGGAAAAAAGAAGGTAAAAAAATGACAATGCCCAAAATTGTGGGTTGTGATAAATGTAATAATACTGGATATCTCGGGAGAATTGCTATTTATGAAGTTATGCCGATTACGGAAAAGATTAGTAAGCTGGTAGTGGAAAAAGCCTCAGCTTCGGATATCCAAAAACAAGCAATTTCTGAAGGGATGTTGACCATGAAACAAGATGGCTATGTCAAGGTTCTTGAAGGGGTGACTAGTATTGATGAGGTTCTCCGGGTAGCACAGTACTAAAAATAGATAAATAGTTATATAGTTAATTAGATAATTAGTTTAAAAAATAAAAAAATATGCATAGCAAAATTGAAGAAGTACTTAGACTAGCGGTAGCCAATAAAGCCTCAGATGTTCACTTGTCAGTCGGTTATCTCCCGAAAATTAGAATTCATGGAGAACTAGCGGACGTGGCTAATGTGGGAGCAATTGAAGATGAGAGTTTGATTTTGTCACTCCTTTCAGAGGAGCAAAAAGAAAAATTTATTAAAGAAAAAGAACTCGATATTTCAGTGACTATTGATAAGGCTCGATTTCGGACTAATGTTTACACCAAAAAAGGGGTGGCGGGGGCTGTTTTGAGAGTAATTCAGGATGAAATTCCCGATTTAGCTTCTTTAAATTTACCTGACTCAATCAAAAGTTTTACGACTTTAAAACAAGGTTTTATTTTGGTAACCGGACCAACGGGGCATGGAAAATCAACTACGGTAGCTTCGATGATAAATGAAATAAATAAGGAAAAGGCGGCCAATATTGTGACCATCGAAGACCCAGTGGAATATCTGATTAAGCCGATAAAGTCTATAATTTCTCAAAGAGAGCTAGGAGCGGATACCCTTGATTTTACTAGAGCTCTAAAGTCAACTCTGAGACAGGATCCAAATGTAGTTTTTGT
>JAQVSW010000024.1 GCA_028700345.1 Candidatus Shapirobacteria bacterium
ATTGTAATTTAAGAAATTGGATATTGTTTGGAATACTTGGAATTTGTATTTTGGTTATTTAATAGTTATTATTTATTTTTTATTGTATAATCAAAGCCATGCTAAAAATAAAACTTAAACCTACTGGTAAAATTCATCAGCGTTCTTTTCGGATTGTTGTTGCCCCTGATCGAAGCAAAGCTAATGGCAAATTTATTGATGATCTGGGTTTTTATACTCCCACCACCAAAACTCTTCAGATTGACGAGAAAAAAATGGCCCAGTGGTTAAAAAACGGCGCCAAAATTACCATCGGTGTCGATAAACTTCTAAATCCTGATAAATATCCTCGAAAGAAAAAAATAAAGAAAGTAGAGGAAAAAATTGAGAAAAAACAAAACCCCTCTCCCCTTGACAAGGGAGACATAAAAACTGAAGAAGTTAAGGAAGTAAAAGAAGAAATTATTGAAGAGGTAGAATAATATGACAGATATAAAAGAAGCTGCCCAGTACATTATCAAAGCTGTAGTTTCTGACAGCGACCAGGTTGAACTTTCTTCTCGTCTTGAGAACGAACTTACCATCCTCGAAGTCAGTGCTCCTCCAGAAATTATTGGTCAAATTATTGGTAAAGAAGGTAAAATAATTAAATCTATTCGCATTCTTCTTAATCTAGCCTTTCCCGAGATTCGCTATTTACTTCAAATTAAGGAGTAAAAAAAGGATCAACTCTATCATATTTTATAAAAGTCCCGCTTTCTCCAACACCTTCAATACTTTTAGTGTCCAGTTCATTATATTCACCAATAGTTGCCAGTAAATCAGCCTCGGCTTGACTTAAAGTTAAATCAGCAAGACTAATATTTTCCAGCTTAAAATTAGTTACTTCCTTCATATAGTAGGCATTAACCGCCAATTTTATTGTTGTCACTTCATTAGCTATTGATGACATTTCATATTTACTAATCGACATAATCGGTAAACTTCTTTCAAGAACTTTCGCTAGAGTTAAATAATTATCAACCGGACCAATTAAATTTACTTGTATTGGAATTTTATCAAAACTCGTGGTTTTCATATTTTCTTCTCCTTCATCCTTAACATCCCCCATACTAATAGAAAAATCATCAATGTTGTAATTTAATTTTTGGGCCGTATTTTGAATTACTTTTAAAAGTATGTAAGAAGATTTTTCAGGAAGCAGTCCTGAAGCTAATTTTTGCGCATCTTTTTGAATTTGGTCTTGATCTATAGTTTGTAAATAAGTTATTTTTTCATTCACCTGCGCTGTTTTTTTCAAAACTGACTTATTTTCATTAAGCCTAGCCAATCCTTCATTAATTTTAGGGACTATTAACATAAAAATACTCATGAACATAATTAAAAACAAGGCAAATGGTTCCAACCATAAAGAAAATATTCGCTTATCCATGCCAAATATTTTGTCTGACACTTCTATTGTCTTGCTCATATCATTACCTCCATGTCAATTAACCATTCACCTCTAACTTGATAGCTTACTCCAGTAATAGTAATTTTTTTTACGCCCTCCACCTTCCCCTCATTGACTTCTAGAACTCTATCTTCAATATAGTCGACTCCATCTTTATCACTAGCCCTGACCGTCATTGTAAAACTTTTATCTTTATCATTTAATTCAAATTCTGAGACTTTAGCTTTATCAGAAAAAATTGAGGCTACTTTTTCAAAAGAAGCCGCATATTCAAAACGATCATTTAAGACTTGTCCCAGAGCCTTGGCTCGATATTTCAAAAGCTGATTTAAGACAATACCCTCCGTATCACTTTGGAAAATATTTACCGCTTGCTGATATTTTTTTTGACTGGCACTTAAAATAATTCCACTCCCAAAAAATAAAACAAAAGCTCCAATCAAAAAAACTAACCATCCCCAAAGAGCCATCATTTCATAGTGTCTAATCTTTTTTTTAAGTTTAATTTTATCCGCCTGAAACTTCGCTTGACTAGGCAGTAAATTAATATTTAAACTATCACCAACTTTCATTGTCCCTCCCGAAGTGCCAGTCCTACCGCTGTCGAAAAGCGATAGCCATCAACCTCTAAATTAATTGGTGAGACTATTTTTTGAGAATCAATTTTCAAAAAGGGTTGAATCACTTGGACTTCAATTCCCAGTATTCGGGTAAATTCTTCGGCGAGGCCCGGCAGCTTAGCTCCACCACCGCTTAAAACTAAAAGTTCAATACTGCGGTTGTTACTTTCACTGTAAAGAGCCATCGCCCTTCTTATTTCTTCCGCCATACTATCAAATACCGGCATAATTGCACTTTTAATTTTGCCCTCAAGTTCCATTTCTTTTATCCCATAGGCCTTTTTGTATTCTTCAGCACTGGCCATATCAAGGCCCAAATTGACTGAAATAGCCCGGGTTAGCGATTCTCCCCCAAGTGAAATTGATCTCGCAAAATAAATATTGTCATTCTTAAATCCAATTAAATCCGAATATTTTTGACCAATATCTAAAACCATAGTGGCTTCAGAAGCGGTGGCGATTTGTTTTAGAATTCTTCTCATTGATACCGCTGGTGATTCAATTGCCAGTAGCTCCATTCCCACCCCTTTAAATATTTTAATATAGTTAGCTATTAAATCATTTCGGGCCGCAATCGCAAACACCGTCAGACGCCCCCCTTTATCCTCTTCAATTACTTCGTAGTCAATTGAGACTTGATCAAGTGGGTAGGGGACAAAAGTCTCAGCCTCAAAGGCCAAGGCATCTTTAATTTCCTTTTCTTCAAGAGGTGGCAGAGACACCAGGCGACTCACAATTTCATATTCTGGCAAGGCTACCACGGCTGCACGATTCCCAATTTTTAGATCTTTAATCAAACTTTTTAAAGCCCCAGCTACTTCTTCCAGATTTTTTTTGTTAACCTCACTTTTCATCCAGTCCTGATTTGGTGTTTTTACTTCTCCAATCGCTGCCAGCGAAGTTATTTCGCCAACCTTATCAAGGGCCACTGCCTTAATACTCCCTAGGCCCATATCAATTCCGACAATACTTTTCATTAGTTAAATATATACAATTCTTCTTATTGACTCAAGACCTGAGATTCCGAAACAATCCCCGACAACAGAAAATAGGGGATTTCATAACGTCTTTCAATACTAAGTTTTTTATTAATTTTTGTCTCTTCCTCAGTATCATCAAAAATTACTCCCGCTGACCCTGTCGAACTAATTGTTTCTCCTTGAATCGGAAAAGTCGATCCATTTCCGCTCACTGACAAATTGGCTCCATTAAAAATCGGAGTAACTGTCATTAAAATCTTATTAGGAATAGAGTCAAGCCCAGTAATTGTTATATTTTGATAACCTATTCTCCCATCATTAAAATATGATACTTGTCTTGAAGGAGTATTACTAAAATTATAACCATAACGCTTTACTCCATATATTCCACCGTCTTGATAAAAAATATTTATCTCCAAAGACCCCAATGCCGAATTGTCGGTAGTAGGCCAATTGTGAATGACAGTAATTTTGTCACCAGTAAAATAACCTGTCCCCAGAGAACCTCCCAAGTCATGGTTCGTTAACCAAAAATACTGAACTCCATTAGCAGGAGTCAGTTCACCAAAATTCAGTATACCTTCTCCACCAATATCTTCTGTAACCACATTAGCCTCAGACAAGCTATCATTCGAATCATAAATTTTTTGACCAGTGGCCAAATAATAATCAATTCCTGATTCTGCGGCATTAAAAGCTTTTTTTAAAGCTTCTTCGTTAAAGTCGATTTTGGTCTCCACCGTTGTTTTCTTTGATAAAGACAACCCCACCGTTATCATCAAAGCCGAAACAAGCATCACAATTATCGCCACCTGCCCACTATGGAAATTTTCAATCTTCAATCTACAATCTCCAATCCTCAATCTCCAATTTTCAATCATATTATTAAATAATTTTTTATTCATTTTTATTGTTTTAGTCTTTAGAATTTAGAATTTAGAATTTTTTTTATTTTATTCCTCTCTCCACCCAGACAATACTCTCATTATTTCTGGTGGTAGATTAAAAATTAATCCCGGTGAGTAATTTACCTTCACTGCTGGAGTTGTATTATTTATTCTTTTTACCACAAAACTTCGATAAAGCCTTATATCACCTCCAGCATAAAGCATTCCATTAATTACCAGTTGACTTCCATTAATTCCTCCCGCCGATATCTCTCCGTCAGCAACATAAATTCCATCAAGCTGAGTCACACTCGGATCTATAATAATATCCCCGCTTACAATTACCATCATCGTCTCACCATTTGCTACACTCAAATTTTGATTTATATTAAGATTTTCATTGACAAAATAAATTTGATTTGTCGCCCAGCCCCCCCAAGAATTGTTTTTTATTTCTCCTATTCCCGTTTTAACATAAAAATTATTATAAAAATAATTGTAATTATAAATATCGTCATCGTTTGTATTTTGCCCTAGATACCAATTTTCATAGGGAAGAGGACCTCCGAATTCATTATTATTGTTACCATTAATATTGTCAAAAGAAGTTGCTGAAACCAAACCATTATAAACAGTCGAATTCCCGAGTGTTAAAAATTTTATTGCCGCAGGTGCTGTCACTGGCACTCCATATTCCAGATCATTTCTTGATTTTACTCCAGCCCCCACCACCTGATACCACGCCTCCTGGTCTCGAATAAAGGAAAAATCTATCCGTGCCCTTGGTTCACTTGAATAAGGGTTAACATTATAAACACCAGCAGTCGTATAACCTATCTCCAGTGAAGAACCACTCGGACAAGTGGTCGTTCCCACTGCTAAATCAATTATTCTCGTTTTTCTCACATCAGCGAGTAAATCGCCGTCAATGTCGCCCAAAAGACTACCACCATTTATTAGTGGCAAATAAGTTTTACCCCATACAATACTGTTTGTTCCAAAATAAGCCGGTTTTGTAACAGTCATCGTTACATCAGGCGAATCAGAAAAAATAATCGAATCAAAACTAACTCCGACATCAACCGGCTCCGAAAATCCAGTCCCATTAAAACAAATTTGTTGAGCATCAACAGCTTTATACAAAGTTCCACTTGTCGGCACCTGACAATCCCAAACTTTCCAATTCAATCGATTGGTTGGTAATACGGGAAGAGTACTTACCACCGAAGCTCCCCAGCGATCAGAATAAGTAGCCGTGACTTCATGTAAAGACTGAGGTGGCGCTCCAACATAACTTGCATAATCAACTCTTACTTGAGCTGCATTATTACCACCACCTGTTCCGGTCCAAGCAGTCGGATAATTTTGACCATTCCAATGCAATACTGGTGGAGGCCCTGAATCCCCAACTCCCTCAGGATCGTTAATAAAAATTCCGAATACAACTTCTCTGGGATTAGTCGTTCCCATGAATTCACTCTTACAAATGTGATTATCAGTCGTATTATCATTGGGGACTAGGTTAGTGTTTGAATTCGCTACCAGAATTTTTACAATCGTCGGCGGTGAATTTATTCTAAAATATCCGAAATTTGAAGCTTCACTTTGTTGACCAACAGTACAATCATCATTTACCCCTCTCACTCTCCAGTGATAAACCCCAGCTGGTAATTCTGCTGTAGTGGTTGATGTGGTCGTAATATCAGTTGGATTCCAGATTACTGTACCTGCTGAGTTATATAAACCCACTATATAACGTTCAGCTTTTTCAACCGCATTCCAGCTTAATGTTACTGCTTGAGGGGCATTACCAGCAATCAGAGTTGGGCTGTCAGATGTTCCGCTGGGACTTATTATTGTCGGCGCCTCCGGCGCTCCGTTGTCCGTGTTCGGACAATTCGGCGTACCACATTTTCGTACTTCACCACATTGAGGAGAAGTACAAAGTTGATCTTCTACACAAAAATTCCAAGTGGATGACGTCGCTCTATTACTCCCGTTGTGAGCTCGTATTTTCCAATAAACTGCTGTATCACCTACTGTCGGTGTCCAGCCATTATAATTAGTATTTGTCTCACCTTGAGCTGTTAAATTTACATAATCACAGGTACTATTGTTAGACATGACACAAACCTCATAATCATTATCTTGTGGACAACCAGTACCCCAGCTCGAAATTGCATCCCAATCTAAATTTACACTTTGATTTACTGGAACTGTAGTTCCTGTCCCGGGAGCAGATAAAGTCGGTGTATCTGGGTCCGTCGCACTGCAGCACGGCCCAGTCGCGTCACACCAGTGTACATTTCCACATCCATCACCAACCGTATAATCAACCAAATGACCACAAAGTCCGTCACATAGAGGATCCGGCCAATCAGGAGTACATTCTTCTGACCACCAACAGTCAGAACTATGCGCACCACATATTACACCACAAACGTTAGCACAAGTAGAACAATGATCTTCATCCCCACTACAAGGCACAATATTCCCACTTGGAACACAATCACCATACATATCTTTAACATTACATTCGTACGTACCCTTACAATCTCCAAAAACTGTGTTTGTCTTACCAATAAACAAAAATAATAACACAAAAGTAAAAATTATAGCCAATTTCACGATCTGGTGTTTCATCTTTTTTTCAAAATAAATTTACCTTGACTAAATAAATCCACAAAATTACTAACAACTCTACTTTTATAATCATCATTATAAGGAATCATACTGCATCTAATAAATATTCGATTCAAATCACTTTCTTTTATTATATCTAGTAAATCAGAATTTATCCAAATTTCAATTTCTCGAATAAAACCTCCGAACAAAATTTTATCTTTTGTACAACCTGCAAAAACACCCCCATCAGATGTCGGATTCCAAAGCACAAGATTATTTCTTATAATTTTATTAGAATACCTTATTCTCCACCATATTATTTTATCTCTATCTTCAGTTAAGTACCTTTTAAATAAACCGATTGACTCTTCTGAGCCAATAACAATATCTTTCGTAAATAAATTACCCGAAATAAAGTAACCACGTCTGCCCACCCCTATACCTAGCGTTACACCAACAATTACTATCACAAAAAACAATAACCCTACAGCATATAATCTAAACCTCATACGTAATCATTCCATTTAACAAACTAAATGTCAATATAACACCATTCTCGATAAAAAAACTACTCAAATTTTACTATCAAACTCACATCCTTATAAGGAATACCATTCGTACAACCCCCAGAATTAGGAACAGCTAAAGAACAATATTCTGAATTATTAAATATTTCCCCATTTTTCCAATCACGCATGCCCTTAATATATGTTAAAACCACCGCAGATATTTTATTTAAGTCTATGTCTTTTATTTTTCCATCTATAGTCCCAATCATCCAATCTCTATATTCATCATTTGCTGTACTCATCGAGCCTATCATGTAAATTAAACGATTGTTGTTAATTAATAATCCCGAAAGATAATCTGGTTTATCGAAACTTGTTCCCTTAGTTCGACTCCAGTTTACTATTGGATATACAAAATTATCATAATTCTCCTTCATGGTTTGGTCAACAAACCTACTCAAAGTTAAATCGTTTTTATACTGATAATAACAAAAAAAAGAATAATAAATTCCATCCAAATAGACACCATTACCATAACCTTTTTTATCACTATAACCTATTTCATCGATACCATTATAAATTCCTCCATACGTTTTAAATTCTACTCCATTAGGACTTGTCATCGGCCACCAATAATTCTTATTTTCAGGTCCCCCGACACTATTTCTTAAATAATTCATAAAAGCATCATAAGTTACATTCCCCCCTAAAAGATCTCTCCAATAATCACCATTAGCTTCTTCATTAGACATAAACCCTTCAACGAACGATCGATAGACACCCTCAGAATCAATAAACTCCATACCCAAATCATATTCTTCAATACTATTCATTTTTTCTGGCACGATAACAGGTAACACAATCTCTTTGGGAAATAAGTAATCGCCTTCCATAATTTGTCCGGTTTTAGAGTCAATATATCTTGTCGGAATTTTTATATATTTATCAACCAATTGATATACCAACTCAGTTCCACTCCCTCCAGATGTCAATTCCTCACGACGTAAAGTAATTGAAAGTGGCTTATCTGTTTCATCCCATTTTCCCTCTTCCGGCACCGCTTTTAAGCCTCCATTAATCATATCAAGAGGAGGACATAAAAGTTCCTTTTTTTCATTTGTCCCTACACAAACAATTCGAGCTTGTCCATCCAAAAGCACTGGACTTAAAGTATTATTCTCAATTTCTAATTCTTCAAATACTCCCATTTTTTCCCAGACACCAACCCACTGTTTGATTGTCTCCACCCCTGCATCGTATTCACCTTTTTCAAAATTCTCCTTAACAGACCCAACCGGAGGATATATTATATTGTCCATGTTAATACTTATAAAATCACCTGGAACTGTCTCCGTTGCTACCTCCGTTTCAGAAACCAATGTTAATTCCTGCGTCGCTAAACTTTCAGGCGTTGAAGTTAACTCATAATTTGCTTCGGTCGGTGACTCAGGAGTTTTTGTAAAATCGCCAAGTATGGTACTAGTTTTCGCCGGCTCTGATGTCATTACACTCACACCAATAGCTCCTCCTGTAGTACAACTAGTCAGCGTAAGTAAAGCCGCAAATGCTACACGTCTCTTATTAAAAAAACCGGTCACATAATTCATAGTTCTATCAAAACTACCATATCTTTTTGGATCTATACCCTCAATATGAATATCTTTCGAATCTACATCTTTAAAACCTTTTAAATTTGAAAAAATATCCCTTGCTTTTATCGATAATCCATCTAAAAAAGCTGGCTTTTGATCGACACCAGTTAATCTTTGATTTTCTTTTGACATTTACTTTATTTTAAAACCTATAATATAGTAATTGAGGAATTATAACATTATTCACGAAAAGGGGAAAGAGAGTCACTCGCTTTTTTTACCATTTCAATTGTTTCCGAGATTAACAGTGGATAAATTTCCCGATATTGCTCGGGTAAAAATTGTCCTAAA
>JAQVSW010000025.1:0-2291 GCA_028700345.1 Candidatus Shapirobacteria bacterium
GGCAAAACCGAAGAAAAGGCGAAGAAACATCTCGTTGACGAAGTTATGACAAAAGAATATATTGACCAGTAGATATAAATATGATGAAAATAAACATTGCATGAGTAAGTCAGCTGAATGTTTCGAAGAGAAATTCAGCATTGAGTCGCTTGGGGCGGCAAGCGGAATAGTGACGGGATCACTTCATAAACTTAGACACGGAGAAAGTACCATTGTAATTGATGCTGGTATTTTTCAGGGAAAATATGATGCCTTTCTACCAAGCGGAAAGAGTCGAAACACCGAGGATCTGGGTAATATTAAAAATGTGGCTGATATTCTATTGACCCATGCTCATGCTGATCATGTAGCTCGGCTGCCACTTTTTTATAAAAAAAATTGTAGCCCGAGAACCTTAACCACAGAAATGACTAGAGAACTGATGGAAATAATTCTTAAAGACTCGGCAAAAATTCAAAAGGATCAAGATAAACTTTATACTTGCGAGGATGTAGATGAAGTTCTTAGACATGTGAGCACGATTAAGATGGGTAAACAGATAAAAGTTGGGAATAAACACGATCACTTGACGGCTCTTTGGACTTATAATGGACATATTCCAGGTTCGGCTTCAATAATTATTGAAAAAACGGGAACTAGGGGTGGAATATTATTTACCGGTGATATTGGTAAAGAAATACAACCGATATGTGGAGGTTGGGGGGAAACAAAAGAAAGAGATTATCCGAAAGATTTACCCATCAAAGCTTTGTGGACTGAGTCAACTAGTTTTGACAGAGAATCAGTTAATTTTGATGAAAAATATGAACAGTTTTTAGGATCAATCAACAAAATTTTACAAGATGGTGGCTCAGTCGTTATCCCCGCCATTTCAATGCAAAGAAATCAGGAAATAGTGGAAATAATTAGATATGCCCAGGAAAATGGGGATATTCCTCAAGATACTAAAATTTATAAAGACGCTCCCCTAGCCTCAAAGTTTGAAGAGACTTATGTCGAAGATGCCGATTTGTTTATGACAAGTAGGTTTGGAAATGATCCAGAATTTTATAAAAATCCGGCGAGTAGTAAAAAACGTTTTGAATTAAAAAATTGTCAGCAGGTGAATAGCAATAAAGAATCAGTAGGGATATCTCGCTCTCTTTTAGCTAATAATCAAAATTCAATTATAGTCACCAGTGGGGGGATGCTCGGCTTTGGCAGAGTTAGAAATTATATTGATGGAGGTTTTGGTGCTAATCCGAAAAACGGTATTATTTTAACTTGTTACCAGGTTGAAGGAACTGAAGGAAGAATGCTCACTGATCAGGGGTATTTGATTAATAAAAATGGCTCTCGGGGAGCAAAAATAGAACATTTAAATGTTTTTACTGGGCACGTGAGTGGAGAAACCGATACCTTTAAGTATTTGAATAGATTTGATTTAAGCCAGCTTGAATTAATTGGAATTATTCATGGAAATGATAATAATAGGAAAAAAATGGCAGAAACTTTTAAAGAAAGAGGTTATCCGGCTAGGGTGGAGCTACCAGAAATTGGAGTACCGATTAATTTTAGTCTAAGTAATACTTAGAATTTTGATACAAAGACCAGGTTGCGAGAGAAATGCCACATTCGATTTTGCCAGAACTGATATATTTTTTTATCTGCGACTCCGATAATTTGACAATTTTTTGAATTGATTCATCGCCTTCTTGATTTTTTTTGCTAAGTAAATTTTCATCAACATTTAGTGCCAAAAAGGAGTGAACAGCCACATTTTCGTGTCCAGGGGCAACATAAAATTTGCCCAGAGATACCCATTTTTTGGCAGTAAGACCGGTTTCTTCTTTTAATTCTCTTTTGGCATTATTTAAATAACTTTGTTTATTAACAACTCCGGCAGGAAGTTCATAAATATATTTTTTGAGAGGATAACGATACTGACGAATAAAATAAAAAAAACCGTCTTGACTTTTAGCTAAAATAAAAACAGCAGCTGGCTTACTTAAAAAAGCATAAAGGCCTTCTTTGCCATCTGGTCTGATAACTTTATCCTCGTGAATTTTTATCCATAGATTTTCATAAACAATTTTTGTTGATAGAGTTTGCCAGGGAAGGTGGGACATATTTTTGTATAAGTCAGCCTAAAGTGCTTTGCACATTATGGCTGACCCGCTTCAATGCGAAGCTTTGAGCGGGTCGGGAATACAGGATTCGAACCTGCAACCTCACGCACCCCATGCGTGCGCGCTAGCCAATTGCGCCAATCCCCGGATTATTAAACACTGGTATTTTAACATTAATTTACT
>JAQVSW010000025.1:2391-6733 GCA_028700345.1 Candidatus Shapirobacteria bacterium
ATAAGATATTTATTAAAAGCTGGTAAAATCGACCACAAACCATGCATCGCAATTAGGTAGGTTTTTTTCCGGGGAGGAATAGCCGCCATGAGAAGTAAAACATCGGCCTGAGCGGGATGATTACAAATTAATAATACCGAATCTTTTTTTAGACTTTGTTTAGTTTCAGAAGAAATATTTATGGTAAAGCTGCGAGAGACTTTTTCAACAATAGCTCTTAGAGTTGAGGACAAATTATGATGTTTTAAATCATGATTAATTGGTCGAAGAATTTTTTTAATTCCAAAAGCGTTATATAAAGTTTTGGGCATAACTTATTAATATATCAAATATAGAAAAAAACAGCTAATTTGATTCCTTGTATATTCGGGTTTACTTCGGGTATTATCCTGTTATGATTCAAAAAATCAACACTCCAGTATCGGTAATGATGGATTTTAATTGTCGACAAAATAAAGTCAAACCAATACAAATTCAATGGAATAATAGGGATTTTAAAGTAGAAAAAATTGGCATGCATTATCAATTTTATAAGGGGAAAAAACTATTTCACATCTTTTCCGTAACCTCTAATGGAATGTTTTTTAAATTAAAACTAAATACTGATAGTTTATTTTGGAATTTAGAAGAGGTGACTGATGAACTTGGCTAAAAAAATGCTCTTAGATATCAACTCCTGTTTTGCCACTATTGAACAACAGGCCAATCCCCTACTTCGGGGTAAACCAGTAGTGGTGGCTGCCTACGAGAGTGATAGAGCTTGTATTTTGGCGGCTTCTCAAGAGGTAAAAAAACTGGGTATAAAAACTGGCTGGAAAATAAATGAGGCTAAAAAAATTTGCCCAAATTTAATTGTCCTGATACCAGATACTGAAAAATATCGTTTTATTAATAAAAAACTAAAAAAAATACTTAAAAGTTTTTGTCCTAAAGTACAAACAAAATCAATTGATGAATTTTTTTTGGATTTTGAGGGGACAAATAATAATTTATCTGAAACAGCTTTAAAAATTAAAAAGGAAATTAAAAAATACTTGGGAGAATGGATAACAGTTTCTATCGGAATTGGGCCAAACTTATTTTTGGCTAAAATAGCTTCTAATTTAGAAAAGCCTGATGGCCTCTTTGAAATAAACGAAAATAATTTTTTAGAAGTATATAAAAAATTAAAATTAACTGATCTGCACGGAATAAATAAAAAAAGTGCTTATAAACTAGAGCTTAACGGAATAAGAAAGCCTCTAGATTTTTATCGTAAAAGCCGACAAGAACTAAGAAGCATTTTTGAGTCTATTTGCGGAGATTACTGGTATTTTCGTCTAAGAGGAGTAGAGGTAGATGATAAAGAAAGAAAATATAAGAAAAGTTTTTCGGCAATTTTTTCTTTAAAAAATCCAGCAAAAAATAGGGTAGATTTATCACCAGTACTTTTTCAATTATGCCTTAAAGTAGGAAAAAGATGTAATCGACAAAGAATGGGGGCAAGGGCAGTAGCTTGGTGGGCTCAGGGAGAAAATTTTAACTTGAGTGGTAAATTACATAAAAAAGAAGAAATGATTAATGGCTGGGAAATCTTTAGAGAAATTTATCCCAAGATACCTGAGTTTAAAAATAAAATTAGAAAGATAGTGATAATAATTTATGATTTACAAAAAAAGATTTGGCAAAAAAATATGTTGATAGATAAAGAAAAATTTAGAGAAACAAGTGAGGTGGCAGAAAAAATAAATAATAAATATGGTATGGGGACAATTTTCCCAGGAACAGTTTTGGCAAGTAAGAAAATTCCAGATTTTATTGGCTTTGGTAATATAGAATAAAAGTGATATTCTAATCTTCTAATGGTAAGTGAAGTATTTTTTGATATTGAAACAAAAAAAATTTTTGATGATATTGAAGGCTATAATCCGGCTGATTTGGGAATTTCTATTGTCTCGATTTATAAAAGAAAGCTAGATAAAAATTTAAATGAAATTGAGGGAAAAATAGAGAGTTTTTTTGAGCGGGATTTTGCAAAAATGTGGCCACTTTTTGTCAATGCGGATCGAATAATTGGTTTTAATTCTCTTCACTTTGATGTCCCAGCTCTGGCTCCCTTGGCTCCCTTTGATTTCAAAAAATTAAAACATTTTGACATTATGGATCAAATTAAAAATGCTCTTGGTTTTCGCTTAAGTTTAAACGCGGTAGCGAGTGAAAGTTTGGGACACAGCAAAATTGATAATGGATTAAACGCTGTTTATTACTGGCAGGAACATAGCAAAGAGTCACTAGCTAAATTAAAAAAATATTGTGAAATGGATGTAATAGTAACTAAGGAAGTTTATGATTACGGACTGAAAAATAAACAATTAAAATATAAAGATAAATGGAATACACCACGGATACTGGAAGTTGATTTTTCCTATCCTAAAACAGAAGCAGCACCACAAATGGGATTATTTTAATTACTTAGCGAGATATTCGAGAGCTTTGAGGGCGTAGAATTTCATGTCAGGCCAAAGATCAGTCATTTTTTCAATTTCTTCTCTGCTTACCCATTTCCAAATATCACTTCTATCTTTTTCGTCTTGAGGATTTACAACGTCTGTTTCAGAGGTGGCAAAATAGACCATACCAATATGTCGGTGGGTGTCGGAAATTTTATGAATATCCATAAAGATTGGAGAAATCAACTTGGTTACCCGGTTATTATTTAAATAATCCGGCGCGTTTTGATTAAATAGTTTTATGTCTAGGCCAATCTCTTCTTTTGTCTCCCTAATGGCTGCCATCTCAGGAGTCTCATTTAATTCGACGTGTCCACAGGGTCCCCACCCCAAAAATCATATTTATCATGATGGCGTAACAGAACTTTATTTTTGCATACAATAAAAACATTGACGGTATAGTCGATTAATTCATGAATGTGTGACATTAATTTGAATTAATTTATAAAATTTTACTATCTTCGCCCCGATCTTTTGATGATTTATTTAAAACATAAACATCGGCTTTGAAATTGTCGTTGCCGACAAATTCGGCCTCACCTCGGAGAACGGATTCAAAGGGACGACAGGCGCGGCAGCCAGCCTCACCGGCGGGACAGTCAAATTTTCCCAGAGATTTTTGTAATTTCATTCTTTTGGCAATTTTGAGAATTTTCTCTTCGGCCTCTTTGAGATCAGGCAATTTTTTTGGAGTAAGCTCATCGCTACTATCCAGATACCAATAAGAAGCAGCGGTAACTTCGCGGTTTTGACAATGATTGACTAGTAAATTGTAGATAGGTAATTGGAGAGAATCCTCCCCTTCTTCATGACGACTGGTTTTAAAATCAATAATTTCGACACTGTTGGTATCGGGATAATATTTGAGCCAGTCGATTTTGCCACAAAGAATAATATTATCGTCTTCTGAAAGCCAGTAATAGGGCAAATCCATATTAATTTTAACAGCTAATTCCCCTAATGGTCCGGGGTTATTGACAACCCGCCTAATCATTTCCTCACCTCTTTTTTTATATTGATATTCTGTCTCTTTATCAAAAAAACCGCCCTTTTCTCCGGAAATCTTTTTCCAGGAACTCTCAAATTTATCAAGCAGGGGCTCCTTAAAACGAAGATCGGTTTTAATTTCTGAAAGAGATTCAATTACTTCATGGACGGCTTGACCCAGAGCCAGAGGCGGTGACATTAATTTGATTTTATGCCCAGTTTTAGGATCTTTATAAATATTTTTGAGATAGTAAGCGCGGGGACACTGTAAAAAAGCGGAAATGGAAGAATGGGAGACCCAAAGAGCAGTGTATTTATCGGACATAAAATTCATTATACTATGCTATGCGTTTAAATAAATTTTTGGCTGAGGCGGGAGTAGCTTCTCGAAGAGGAGCAGATAAAATAATCAAAAATGGAAGAGTAAGTGTTAATGGAAAAATAGCTATACTAGGAGATAAAGTAAGTGGAAAAGAAAAAATTTTGATTGATGGCGAGAAAATAAAATTAAAAGAAGAAAAAGAATATATTGCTCTTTATAAACCAGTAGGAATAGTCTCCACCGCTTACGACGAAAGGGGGCGACAAAAAGTGCTTGATCTGGTAAAAAGTGAGAAGAGATTGTATCCAGTGGGAAGATTAGATTTACTCTCAGAAGGACTGATGCTACTGACAAATGATGGAGATTTGTCGTTAAAACTTACCCATCCTAAATATCATCTGGAAAAAGAATATGAGGTGACACTCGATAGAGAGTTAAATAATAAAAAGATAAAGACAGGGATTAATAAAATAAATAAAAGAGAAAAAAATAAAATCAATATTATTATGTATGAAGGCAAAAAAAGACAAATCAGAGAAATGTG
>JAQVSW010000025.1:6833-8859 GCA_028700345.1 Candidatus Shapirobacteria bacterium
GAAAATGATTTTGAAATCACTCAAATCGCTGGAACTTCAGCCGGAGCAATGATGGGAGGATTATATGCCGCTAATTTAGACGGGCAAAAAATAGAGGATGAAATTAACGCCATTGATTATTTAAAGCTTTTTAAAATTCTTTTAGAAAAACCAACTAAAAATGCCCTGCTAAGAGGAAGAAAAATGGAAGCATTTTTGGATAAGCTCTGTGGAGAAAAAAAAATTGAAGATCTACCTATAAAATTTAGAGCCGTATGTTCTGATCTGATTACAGGGGATAAATATATTTTTGATAAGGGTAAACTCTCTACGGCCATCAGAGCTTCTTGTGCTATTCCGGCGCTTTTTTCTCCTGTTAGATATGAGGATAAAATTTTAATTGATGGTGGAGCGACAAGCCCAATTCCCACTTCTGAGGTTAAACCAGGAAAGGGAGAAAAAATTATTGCGGTTGGGCTTTACAGTAAAATATTTCCTAAAAATTATAATAAAATTTCTAAGGCAAATATTGTAAAATTAGCTTTTTCCTCAATGCAAGTCATGGTAAAAAATTTATCTATTATTGATTTGGAAAAAGCTGATATTAAAATACTGCCCCCGGTCGAAGATATTAATGTTTTAGATTTTGTAAAAGCCAAAAAATATATTCAAATTGGTTATGAGACAACAATAAAAATGATGCCAGAGATTAATAAATTATTTAAATGACTTTTGCCAAGTTTCTGATTTTAATTCACGAAAAGAAGTTTCTTTGATAAGCAGATAGTTTTGAGAAAGGAGTTTTTGGCGATAATCAAGGCCATGAATTTCAGAGGCGTAAGGAATGACGATGATTTCAGACTCAATGGGACTAACACTTTTTAAATCATTGATGATAAGATCGTTTTGATAATATTTTATCGGATCAGCGACTGATTCAATGATGTAAACAGAATTATTCAGAGAAGCTGAAAGTGACTGCCAATCTTCTCGATGAAAACTTGGATTGAGTAAGTAAATAAAAGAAAAAAACAGAAAAATTAAAGTATAAAAATAATTTTTTCTTAAAATTAAACAAAGAAAAGGGATTAAATAGAGAAAGCGAAAATATTGAAACATAGGAGTAAAAAGGGAAAAGATAAAGCCGATGAAAAGACTTAACCAAAAAATAAAAGCGGATTTTCGCTGATTAAAAGAACGAATGAAAAGGGTAAGCCAAAGTGGGATAGCGACGAGAAGGGCAACTAAATAATAAGTCCATTTAGGATAAAAAGAGATTCTTCCTATAGTAAATTTAACCAAAATTAATAATAAATTTTTAATATTAGCCGGACCTAAAACTGAAGACCAGTTTGCCACTGAAATAAGTAAAGTTTTTGAGGCTTGAAACTGGCGCCAGAGAAGAGGCGAAAGAATAAAAAGCGATAAAAAAGGAGCCAAGGAATAGAGAATAAAATTTTTATAATTTTTTTTATAAAGCCAGTAAAAAGAAACGGCGGCAAAGAAAAAAACCGAAGCATAAAAGGTGGAAAGAGAAAGAAAAGTAAATAGATAGTAGATAAGTAGTTTATTTTTTTTAAAAGCAAGAAAGGCACAAAAAACCAAGAGAGTGACGAGAGAATACATCCGAGCTTCCTGAGAATAATAAAGATAAAGAGGATTTAAGGATAAGAGTAAAGAAGGATAAAAACCAAAAAATCTAAAGACTAAATAAATAGTAATGAGGGAGAAAATAACAGAAGGGAAACGGAGAGAAATTTCACTAAAACCAAAAAAAGATGTCCAGCTTTTCAGAGTGAAATAATAAAGTGGCGGGTGAAAATCAGAAGGAGAAAATTTAGTCAGAATATCAGAGTAAGAATAATTTTTAACCACATTGGCACTAATAGCTTCATCCAGCCACAAAGACTGATTTAGAGAAATAAGACGTAAAAATAAAGCAATTACGATAACTAAGAATATTTTTTTGTTCACCTTTGTAAAATTGTGCTAGACTTTTTTATGATTAACTTTATCAAAAAGAACTGGTCTATCATTATTTTAGCAA
>JAQVSW010000026.1 GCA_028700345.1 Candidatus Shapirobacteria bacterium
GACCCGTGGTGTAAAGTGGAATGGCAAGAAACAATAAAAAATAATTTAAATTTACTAGGAAAAGAAGTTTACTTGGAAATAGAAAAAGACAATGATCATAATTTTAAACAATCCTGGCAGAAAGTGATGGCCAAAGACATTTTATTTTTTAAAAATAAATTTAATCTTTAATTTACGGTATACTAAATTATGAATTCAATCGAAGAAATTTTAAATAAACCCTATTTTATTATCCCCTATTTAATCTGGATTACTCTGTGGAAAGGGGTGGCACTGTGGAAATCAGCGGGAAAGAAGCAATTACCTTGGTTTATAATTCTTTTGACTATAAACACTATGGGGCTTTTGGAAATTGCCTATATTTTTTATTTAAACAAGTGGGATATCGATAAAGGGAAAACATTAAAAATGTTAAACGAAAAGTTTAATAAGATTAAAAAATAAGATATTATTATTTTTGTTAATTATTTAATTTTAAATGAAACTAGAAAATAAAGTTGCGATTGTGACAGGAGCCGCCAGTGGAATTGGCAGAGCTATTGCCATGCTTTATGCACAGGAAGGAGCAAAAGTAGTTGTCTCTGATATAAATTTTGGAGAGGCTAAACTGGTAACGGCCGAAATTGAATCAGCCAAGGGATCGGCTATCGCCATAGAAACTAACGTGGCTAAGCAAGAAGATATTGATAATTTAGTTGAAACGACAATTAAGAGTTTTGGAACTGTGGATATAATTGTAAATAATGCTGGTATTATGGATAATTTTATTCCGGTAGCCGAGGTAACAGATGAAGTCTGGGACAGAGTGATAGCAGTAAACACAACTGGTCCGATGCGAATAATTCGAAAATTATTGCCAATATTTTTAGAAAAAAAGAAAGGAGTAATTATCAATGTCTCTTCTGTGGGTGGTCTTCAGGGTTCAAGAGCGGGAGCGGCGTACACGGCTTCAAAATTTGCCGTAGTAGGTCTGACAAAAAATATTGGCTTTCAATACGCCAAAGAAGGAATTAGATGTAATGCCATTGCTCCAGGTGGAGTCAATACCAATATTGGTAAAACCATTGATAATCCAAGTAAATTTGGGATGGAAAGAGCCATGTCGGGATCAGCAAATAATCCAAGAATGGGTGAATCAGCTGAAATAGCTAATGTAGCTTTATTTCTCGCCTCTGATGATTCAAGCTATGTTAATGGAGCGGTGATTACAGCTGACGGTGGCTGGACGGCTTACTGAGATTTTTTTACTTGTTATTTAAAATTACCTTTGGGTCAAGAGCCCAGGTATCGTCGTGAGTAATTATGACTGGATTAATTTCGATTTCTTGTATTTCTGGATAATCAGTGATGAGATGTCCAAGAGCCAGCATTATTTGATAAAGTTTGTCGAGCTTGTAAGGAGGATCATCGCGAAAACCCGAAAGAAGTTTATAAACCTTACTTGACGTAACAATTTTTTTAACTTTTTCCAGATTCAGGGGAAGGAGGGTTAAATTTGAGTCAGCAAATATCTCAGCGTATCTTCCCCCGGCACCAAAAAGTAGGACAGAACCAAAAGTGGGATCACGTTTTATTCCTAGAATTACTTCAATTCCCCCACTAATTTGTTTTTGAATCTGGATCTCAGCTGGATGAGAAGATTTTATTAAAAAATTATTCCGATTTTGACTTATCGTTTCAAAAGCAGTTTGAAGTTCTGACTCAGTTTTTATATTGGTGATAACGCCACCGATATCAGCTTTGTGCAGTAGACCTGGAGCCGATATTTTGAGAACTAAAGGAAAAGAATTTTCTTGAGAAAAAAGAAGAGCTTCATCAACAGAATTTATTGTTTTACTTTGTGGAACAGGAATATTTATGGCCTTCATTAGATCACAGGCGACCTGATTATCAAGAGTTGGTAATTTTAATCTAAGAGCCTGTTTTATTATCTCTCTGATTTTTAATTTATGAGGTAAATTTGATTTGGGAAAAAGATTGGATGGATGAGAGAGTCGCCATTTTTGCCACTGCCACATTAAAGCGATGACCTTGACGGCTCTTTCGGGATAGGAATAATTAGGAATTTGAAACTGATTAAGAATTTTTTGACCAAGGGCGGTATTGCTGCCACCAATAAAAGAACAAAATATTGGCTTGGGGTATTTTTTTGAAAGTTGACCAATTATTTCAGCAGTTTTTTCAATTTGAGTCATCAACTGAGGGGTAAGAAGAACTAAAACTGAATTTGCCGTTTTTTCTTGTAAAACTATTTCTAAAGCCTCACCAAAACGCTGGGCTAGAGCATCGCCAAGAACATCAACGGGATTGATGATGGAAGCCATTCGTGGCAAAGATTTTTGAAGTTTTTGTTTGGTCTCCGAACTAAGAGAGGCCATTTCAAGACCAAGACTATTGATAGTATCAGTAGTTAAAACAGCGGGGCCACCAGCATTGGAAATGACCGCAATTCCGGGACCAGTGGGAGCATTGTTCCAAGAAAAAGCCTCGCCCAAATCAAAAAAATCTCCCAATTCTTGGCAGCGAATTATTCCAGACTCTAAAAGAGCAGCGTGCAAGACTTTATCTTCACCAGCAATCGAGCCTGTATGAGAACGCATGGCCGCAGCTGCAGAAGGAGATTTGCCAGGTTTTAACATAAAAACAGGGTTAAAAGGAGTAATTTGTTTAACAAGCTTTATAAATTCCTGTCCATTAGCAATAGATTCAAGGTATAGAGCAACTGGTTTTAGGGAGGAATCTGAAAGAGTTAGCTCTGGCAACCAATGCGTTAAAATATCATTTTCGTTGACAACTGATTTATTGCCAATTGTTACTAGATCTTTATAGCCAAGACCAGTACTTTGACACCAGTCAAAAAGACTAGCAGCTAGGGCACCAGATTGAGAAATAAATTTAATTTTGCCGGGACTTGTCACTACTTGACCAAAGGTAACATTTAAAGAAGGTTCTGTCGAAGCAAAACCAAGGCAATTAGGGCCTAAAATATTCAACTGAAAGTGACTCGCAACTTCAATTAATTTCTTTTCAAGAGCAGCGCCTTCTTTACCAACTTCTTTAAATCCAGCGGAAAAAATAAGCACATTTTTAATACCTAAAAAACCACACTCTTCAAGAATATTGGTTACTAGTTTTGCTGGAATGGCAATTACAACTAAATCTGGTATTTCGGGAAGAGCAGAAAGACTGGGGTAAAATTTTAATGAGCCAAGATTTGAAATTGTTGGATTAACAGGATAAAGACGACCCTTAAATTTTGAAATAATAATATTTTTTAGAGCGATAGCTCCGACTTTCTCGGGAAACTGAGAGGCACCAACTACGGCGATTGAGCTCGGGTTAAATAGTTTTGATAAATCACGAGACATAAATTAGATTAACATAAAAAGGTCACTGATTATGTCCTTCTTAGCCGGTAAGCCTCGAGAGACTTGGAATCTTTGAGGATAAAAAAGCACAAAGATAGGAGGGAATTAAAACAAGAATGTAAAGTAATAAAGAATTATATAGACAGGCCGCCGGTAAAAATCTTTGAATAATTTCTATAAAAATAATATGGATAAAATAGACAAAAAAAGAATAAGAGGAAATTTTTTTTAAATATTTCTCCTCTATTTTTACTTTTTTACCCAAATAAAATAATAAACTAAAGACGGTAATCGAATAAAGAAGAACACTTGGTCGCCACTGAGAATAAAAAGATAAGTAATTCTGGGTTTTAAAATAACGAAGCGCTCCTTCAAAAGTAATATAAATGGCCATAATAAGGGAGAGTGGAACAATAATCTTAATGTATTTTTTAACAAAATTTAAAATTTTCTCCTGATTAAGAAAGGCTAAAACACCAAAAATAAAATAGAAAAAATTTAATAAAAAAACATTTACAGATTGAGAAAATGAAAGCGGGCGAAAATAATAATCAAGAAAAAGAATAATAAATTGAAGAATTAATAAAACAATTAGAGGAGTTTGACGATTGATAAATTTTGAATAACGCGAAATAAGGGGGAATAGCAAATAATAGAGAAAAAGAGTCGGAATAAAATAGAGCTGATAAGAAGCACTTCCATGGATTAAGGCATAAAAGATAGACTTTGAACTGTGAGGGTAAACAAGGTAATAGTAGATAGAAGTCCAAAATAAATAGGGTAAGAGCAGTTTGGAGAGACGCTGTTTTAGATAAGGCAAATATTTGAAATTGTCAAAGTAGTTAAGCTTGAGACCAAAAGCAGAAATTATGAAAAAGAGAGGTACCGCAAATCTAGATAATTGGTTTAAAAATAAGGTAAAAGGATAATTTACTAAATCATTACCCGAAATAGATAAGGTCTTAGTAGTAGTGTGAATCATTATCACCGAAAAGATACAAAGAGTCCTAATAAAATCTAATTCGGGATGATAGATATACTTTTTGATAGCCTGCATTAAGAAAGTTTAACAGGAAAGCGAAAATAATTGTTATGATTAAATAATGCTTAAAAGAGTTTTAATTATTTTTGGATTAATAAGTCTAATTTTTATTTTTGGATTTTGGGCGGAAAATCAATTAAAAACAATTGATTTTAAAGAAATTACAAAGACGCGAACGTCAGATTTAACTGAAGAATCAAGAGAAAAGGCAAAAGTAGCTAAGGTAATTGATGGAGATACTATCGAACTGAGCGACAAGAGAAAGGTAAGATATATTGGCATCAATAGTTTTGAAATGAATGATGAAAGACTCGAAATAAAATGTTTGGCCGAAAAGGCAAGAGAGGCAAATAGAAATCTGGTTGAAAACAAAGAAATAGAAATGGAAAAAGATGTTTCTGACACTGATAAATATGGCAGGCTTCTTCGATATGTCTGGATTGATGGAATACTGGTCAATGAAGAACTAGTTAAAAATGGATGGGCAGAAGTCAGTAGCTTTCCTCCAGACATTAAGTATCAGGAAAGATTTAGAATTGAACAAATAAAAGCCAAGCTTAATGATTTAGGAATTTGGGGAAATACATGTCAATAAGAAAAACAAAAATTGTGGCGACAGTGGGGCCAGCTTCTGAAAGTGGAGAGATGCTTTCGCAGCTAATTGTAAACGGGGTTAATATTTTTCGTTTAAATTTAAAATATAACGAAAAAAAATGGCACGAAAATATTATTAAAATAATTCACAAAATTGGAAATAACAAAATACCAGTCATGATTGATTTGCCAAGAAGTGACTTTGAAATCCTAGAAGAGGCTGACATAGTCGCCCTATCATATTTAAAAAATGCTGGTGAAATCCAAAGATTAAAAGAAAGATTGAATCGAAAAAAAATAATAAAACCAATAATTGCCAAAATTGAAAATTTGATGGCGGTTAAAAATTTAGAAGAGATAGTAGAAATAACTGATGGAGTAATGGTGGCCAGGGGTGATTTGGGAAAAAGTGCTCCGATTGAAGAACTGGCTTTTTTTCAAGAAAAAATTATTGACGAGTCGAGAAGACAAAATAAGCCAGTGATTGTGGCCACAGAAATGCTGCTCTCAATGACAGAAAAAGAGACTCCGACTAGAGCCGAAGCCAGCGATGTAGCTCACGCCGTCTTTGATGGAAGTGATGCAACTATGCTTTCAGAAGAAACAGCGATAGGAAAATTTCCCTTAGAATCGGTTAAAGTAATGGCAAAAATTACCAAGTTTAGTGAAGAAAATGGTAATATCAAAATAATTAAGAATAAATTAGTGACATTTGCTGACTCACTTATCGAAGCCGCAGTTGATGTAGCCCAAAACGCCGACGGAATAATTGTTTTTACCAAATCAGGATCATCAGCCAGAAAACTAGCTAATCATCGTTTAAAAATTCCGATTATTGCTATTACTGATGAAGAAATTACTTTTCAAATGTTGAATTTTTCCTATGGAATAATCCCCTTTTATCGGATTTTTAATCAAAATAAATATGGGAGTGATAATAAAATATTTGAAGAATTACTTGCCCAAAAATTTATTAGTAAAGGCCAAAAACTGCTGGTAATTCATGGTAACAACTGGATGGAAAGTGGCTCGATAAACAACCTAAGTCTACTCGAAATTTAATTTTTGAAGTAAGACTTGATTTGAAAAAGAATATAAAAAGAAATAGCGCCACCAATTATCAATGATCCAAGATTAAAGTCAAAAATGTAACTAATAATCATAAGAAGAGATGCATAAAACATATATTCCCATGAATTTTTAGTTCTTTTGAAAAGACCAGGGAGAGCCATAGCTTCTAAAATCATGGCGAATAAAGAAATGATTAGAGAAATAGAAAAGCCAGGACGATAACCACCAGCATAAGCCAGAGGCATGAAGGCTCTACTTACCCCAAGAGCAAATAATAAAGTCGGAATCGAAAAAATTAAAGCAATGGCGGTCAAATAAGGACTATATTTTACGATTAACTCCTTGATATTTTCAGGCATGGCCGGAGCTTTTTTGCCAAAATATAGGTTTAAAGTTTCTTCTATTTGAGTTAGATATTTGTTTTTAATCATTACAGTATTTTATACTAATTTTTTTGACTCTGTCAATTTAGTGAATTCGGCCATTTGATTACTGACATGAAGAAGAGAATCAAAGGTACCAGCATCCTCCCACAGACTGTCGAAAACATTGACTTTCATTTCGCCATTTTTTAGATAAATATTGTTTAGGTCTGTAATTTCAATTTCACCCCGAGGTGAGGGAGCTAATTTGGAGGCAAAGTCAGTGACTCGGGAATCGTAGCAATATAAACCGACAACAGCGAAATTGCTTTTAGGATTTTCAGGTTTTTCTTCGATACTGATAGCCTTCATGTCCTTGTCAAATTCAACCACGCCAAAACGCTCCGGATCTTCGACTTTTTTGGCAAAAACCATCGCTCCCTTATCAAAAGATTTTATCTCTGAACCAAAACTAGGATCAAAAATATTGTCACCTAAAATCATAGTGACATCGTCTCCATCAATAAAGTTTTTCCCGACAATAAAGGCATCAGCCAGACCCTTTGGTTCTTTTTGGATAGCGTAATTAAAATGAACGCCAAATTCAGAACCATCACCCAGAAGATTTAAAAATTGACCAGAATAGTCGGGGGCAATAATAATTAAAATATCTTTAATTCCCCCTTGAATAAGGGTATTAATCGGGTAATAAATCATCGGTTTATCGTAAACCGGAAGTAACTGCTTGCTAGTAACAAGAGTCAGAGGACGCAGTCTGGTAGCTTTTCCGCCAGCTAAAATAATACCTTTCATGTTTTTATTAATTAATAATTTATTATTAAAAAAATTATTTAGATTTTTTCCAAATAATTTTGTTGTAAACAATCCAGTTTAAGGGAATGGTTAAAGCAAAAATGGCGATTACTTGATAAATTAAAAAATGATCACCAAAAAAAGTCGTTAGCAATCCGATAACCAGAGAGGGAATGGCGATACCCGTTATAGCCGAGGAAGCATTAAAAGCTAAAAATTTGGGAATAATTTTAGCGCTACCAGTAATTTTTTCTTTGGAGAAAGTCCAAAGATTGTTCCAGGTAAAATTGGAGATAATTGACAATTCGGCTGCTAGGGCATTAGCCACGCCATTGAGAAGAGAGACAGATAAAATAACTGGAGCTAGTAAATTTTTGAAAATACGACCGCCGACAATATTGACAATAAAACCAATCCCACCAACAATGGCAAATTTAATAAATTTTTGAGTTAAATCGTCACGCCAACGAAGTTTAATCGCTACCAAAAAGATATCTTTGGCGGTTTTAGCTTCAATTTTTGACTCTCCAGCATTACGGACATGAAATTCAAGAGGAATTTCTTTATATTTGGCTCCCATTTTTAAGGTCTCAAATAAAAGTTGAAGTTTGTAACCAAAGCTTCGGCTTAAAAGACGAGATCCCGTCCAGTCTAGGTCCATCTTGTCAACAAAGCCTTTGACTCGAGTCGCTTTTAATCCAGTAGTGGGGTCAGTAACTTTAAAAAAGTTTTTAAAAGGAAAAAACATAATAAATCGAGCAGTAAAACCACCAACTTCAGAAAAGAAAACCCGTTTAAAACCCCAGCCTTTGGGGTTGCTACCACCCTCTATTTTGCGAGAACCGATGACATAATCATAACCATCAGCCAGGGCTTGGAGCATAACTGGAATAGTCTCAGGAGGGTGCTGAAAATCACCGTCAAATTCGAAAACAAAATCAGCAGCTAATTTATCAAGAGCAAATTTAAAGCCTTTTAAATAAGCAGCACCTAGACCATCTTTACTGGTTTCGTTTAATAAAAAGGTGTTTTTATATTTTTTTGATTTTTCTTCTACTATTTTCCCAGTCCCGTCAGGAGAATTACCATCAACAACCAGAATTTTTAAATCCCATTTCGTTGACAAAGGGGGAAAAGTTTTAGTGTTTAGGTAATCAATCATGTTGCCAATGTTTTCGGCTTCGTTATAAGTTGGAATTATAATGACAGCGGTAGACTGAGTGTGGCTTATGTTTGACATAGAATTATCTTAGCATAATGTTAAAATAGGATATGAAATTTGAGGTTATTACCCTATTTCCCGAGATGTTTGAGAGCGTCTTTAGTAAAAGCATAATGAGGCGAGCACTTGATAAAAAAATCATTGAAATTAAGTATCACCAAATGAGGCAATGGAGCTGGAATAATTATGGTTCAGTTGATGATAAGCCTTATGGAGGCGACGTTGGAATGCTGATCAGGGTGGATGTGATAGATAAGGCGAT